>JBFMBH010000035.1 GCA_040755095.1 Thermodesulfobacteriota bacterium | reverse complement strand
TTCGATCCGCATCTGGTGGACGTCTTTGCCGGGATAGCCGGAGACCTTTTTGCGGCCATCGGCTCGGTTTCTGACACAGCGATTGAAAGCGAGCTGGAGGTCGTGGTGGGAAGGTACTTCAACATCAATCAAACCGGAGGGGGCTCAGGATGAAAGAGACCCCTCCTGCCGGGTAGTGACGGCCGGGCCAAGGGCAGCACCAGGGCCAGCCGACCGGTCTCGGGCAGGTGTGTCGGTCAGCTTGTCGGGCGGGGGAGAAGACAGGCGGCCGCCTGCGCGAACGGGTTCAGAACAGGGATTCCACAGCCCGCAAAATCCCTTTCGTTCCGGGTAACGAGGGTGAGCCCATGGACCTGGGCGGTGGCGGCGATCAGCATGTCAGCCTGGGTGCGGACCGTTCCCTGGCGCCGGAGGCTGCCCCGCAGCCCTCCCGCCTGGCGGGCGATCCTCTCCGTGACCGGCAGCACGTGGCATTGGCGGTGGAGAAACCCTGCAAGCCATGCCTCGATGCGGGCGTTCGGTCGCCACGCCAGGCCGAAGCACACCTCGTCCACGGTGATCACACTGAGGCTGATGGCGGTCACGCCCTGTGCCCAGGCCAGGACACCGGCGTCCGGCGCTGCTCTGGCCAGCTCGCTCAGGATGTTGGTATCAACGAGGAAGCTCATGGAGACCCTCAGCCCAGGGATTGGCCCGATCCTGACGCTCCGGGCATTCCAGGGTGTACGACTCCTCGGCGCACAACGCCCTTAGCTCCTCAAAGGCGTGGGCGAGGGAGATGTTGGTCTGGGAGTCCCGCCAGCGGCAGTATTCCCGAAAGGTCTCGACGTCGACGACTGTGGCTACCGGACGCCCCCGGTTGCAGACCTCCTGCGGCTCCTGGGCCGCCTGCCGGAGCAGCTCGGCGAAATGCTGGCGGGCGTGGGCGATGGTCCATTTCATGGCTCGATCCTCCCGATCGGCTTTTTGTATTTCTTATCAAACAAACCTGTACAGAACAACCGGGAATCGCCTTCGGATCGCCCAGGGGGGATCGAAGTGATCCCCAGCCTCTGGACGCGGGCTGGCTGGCCAGGATTTCGCCCTCCGGCCACGAAACGGCCTCTTCATCCTGTCCGGCTCCCAGAGCTTCATGCTCATGCCTGCGGCGGACAGCCTGGCCGGCCGGGAAGCGGTGATCGTCCCGCTCGATGAGGATGTCCGCCTTCACCTGCCGTGCCCCGGTGATGACCACCACCGGGAAGACCGAGAAAAGCCGCAGCAGACGATCGGTGAGCAGGCGGATATGACACATGCAGGAATTTCAGGGATGCCATCATCAGGAATTCAAGAACTTTTCCCGGCGGGATTCCCAGCGCCACCGCGTGGAGGGTCTCGAGCGGGTTTGCTGCGCAGGCGCCATCCCTTGGCGGGGGTTTCTGCCTGCTCAATCGTTCTTCTGTTTCCAAGGAGGGTGACTCGTATGTGGTCATGCCCGAGATACCGGAGACGGCTGAGCCCCTACCTCGATGGCGAGCTGGCCCACGAGGAGCGGGCAAGGGTTGCCAGACATCTCGCCACCTGCCCGGCGTGTCGTGCGGTGCTGGGGGAAATGCACGGGCTCGCCACGACCTTGCGCGCTGCCGGCAACCCGTCGCCACCCGCGGGCCTGACCGCCAGGATCCTGGCTGCGGCCCGCCAACCGGAACGGCTAGACCAGGACCAGCCTCTCCCACAGCTCGACTCCGAGGTGCCGTGCTGCCCGGCATGGGCGCTCACAGGGACCGCCGTGGTCGCGCTTGTTCTCATCCTGGTGGTGTTGGGCCGGGACATGGGCAGGCAGCTCCATTCCGGCGACGGCCGGCCGGCCGTCGCCAGGGCGACCAGCCTCGAGGGCTTCGAGTGGTTCCACACCGCCCCGCCGGGCTCCCTTGGGGCAGCCTACTTGGTGCTGGCCTCTTCTTCTCCGACGCCGGAGCTGAAATGATGCGCACCATCGGACCCGGCCGCGCAATGCGCACCAGAATGGCCCAGAAACCTCGCGTGAGGACCCGCAACAGGTCGTCAAGGGGAAAGACCACATGAATTGGCATTACCTTGGCAACGAGCTCCGCCGCCGGAAAGGAAGAGCCGTGACGAACGGTCTGGCCCTCGCCGTGGGCGTGGCCGTCCTCTTGGTGCTGAACAGCCTGGCGCAAGGCTATCGCCAGGCGGCCCGGGCGCCACTTGCGGAAATCGGCGCCGACATCACCGTGCAGCGGGCGGGCGAGGTGCCGCAAGAGCTCGCCGGCGCGGTCTTCCCCTGTTCCGCCACCACCCTGAAGGGCGGGGAGGTGGCCAGAATCCGCAGCCTGCCGGGCGTCAGGAAGGTGGGGCAGGCGCTGCTCCTCTGGGTCTTCGATCCCGACCAGGCCGCGGTGGTGTTGGGCATCGAAGAGACGGGCACGACCGGCCCGGCCATCCTCCAGCGCCATGTGACCGAGGGCCGGCCCCTCGCCGGCCACGGGCCGGAAGCGCTGGTGGAAACGGCCTTTGCCCGGCAGTCCGGAATCCGGGTGGGCGGGACCGTCAGGCTCTCGGGTCGGGTCTACCCGGTGGCGGGGCTGGTGGATGCCTCGCGGGCACCGAAGATCGCCACCGCGAACATCTATCTGCCGCTTGCCGAGGCCCGGTCGCTCGCCGTCGCCTCGCCGCAGCTGCAGTCGGTCTCCCCGTTTGCGGCCGAAGACGTCAATCTCCTCTTTCTGCTGGCGGATCAGGAGCAGACCCCGCGGTTATCGGCGGCAATCCGGGAGATCCTGGGGAAGAAGGCGTCGATCGCCACGCCGGAATCCTTCCTCACGTCCCTGGGCAGCCTCTTTGCCCTGTCGGATCAGCTCGCCCGCGCCGCCTCCCTCGTCGCGGTGATCGTCGCCGTCCTCGTCACCGTCAAGACCATGGCCGGCAATGCCGTGGAAAGGACGAGCGAGATCGGGGTGCTCAAAGCAGTTGGCTGGACCACGCGCGAGGTCACGGCGCAACTCACCGCCGAAGCGGTCTGCCAGTGTCTGGCGGCCGGGCTCATGGGGCTGCTGGTGGCCCTGGCCGCGACGCACGTGCTGGGCTTGCTCACGGTCAACATCCCCGTCCCCTGGGAACTGGCCCCCACCCCGCATTTCCTGCCAGGGGGCGGAGACCCGGTCTTCAGAACCCTGCGGCTTCCTGTACGGATTTCCTGGCCCCTGGCCCTTCTGGCCGTTCTTCTCAGTGTAGCGGCCGGCGGCCTGACCGGCAGCACCCTGCTCCGGCGGATCGGCCGCATCAGGCCTTCGGAGGCATTGCGTCATGAATGAAGCAGCACTGCTTGTGGGCACCCGTCTTGGCAAGAGCTACGGTCCGCTGCCGGTGGTGAAGGACGCCTCCCTGACCGTGGCCCGAGGCGAGCTGGTCAGTCTGGTTGGCAAATCCGGCTGCGGCAAGACAACCCTGCTTTCCCTGCTGTCCGGGATGGAGCAGCCAAGCACGGGCGAGGTAATCCTCGACGGTGTGAACATCACCCGTTCGCCCGAAGATGCTCTCGCCCAGGTGCGGCGGGAAAAGGTCGGCTTCATCTTCCAGTCCTTCCATCTCATCCCCACCCTTTCGGCCTGGGAAAACGTGGCGCTGCCCCTTTTCCCGCTCCCCATGACGCAGGCGGCGCGGCGCACGCGGGCCCAGGCCCTGCTTGACCGGCTGGGACTGGCGCACCGGCTCGAGCATCTGCCCGCCGCCCTTTCCGGCGGCGAAAAACAGCGGGTGGCCATCGCCCGGGCGCTGGTGAATCAACCGAAGATCATCTTCGCCGACGAGCCGACCGGCAACCTGGATTCGAAGACCGGCGGCGCCATCATGGATATCCTGTCCGATCTTCACCGCCGGGAGGGGGTTGCCATTCTGATGGTCACCCACGACGAGACGCTCGCCGCCACGGCAAACCGGGTCGTGCACATGCACGACGGGGAGGTGACGCCATGAACAGACCCCGAAGGCGAGTCCGCGGCCTCGCCGTCCACGCCGCCTTTTACGCGTTGCTGGCGATTGTTGCCGGCCCGATCGCCATCTGCGGGGCCGCCGGCTCCATCTCCGTGGAGGTCCTCTATATGAGCCACGGCCCGTTGCAGCCGACCCTTCAGGAGCTGCGCGCCGTCCTGGCCCGGCACAACGACAGGCTCACGGTCTCCTGGTATGACGTCGACTCCGAGGCCGGGGCGGCCTTCATGGCCATGAAGGGGATCACGGGGCATGTGCCGCTCGACATCTGGGTGAATGGCAAGGACACCGCGGTCGTCGGCGGCAAGGCGATCCGGTTCCTTGGCTTCCCAACCGGCGCGGGTCCTACGTTCTTCCAAGGGAAATGGACCATGATCGACTTGGCGCAACTCCTTGAGCTCCTGACCAGGGAGCCGTGAGGCAGGCCATGAGCTGGATGTATGTGCTCCAGGAGCTGCGCCGCCGCCACCACCGGACGGTGGTCAATGTGCTCGGTATCGGCATCGGAGTCGCCCTCTTTGTCACAATCAACGCGGTGAGTGGGGCCTACCGGCAGGCAGCGCGTCTGCCCTTTCAGAACCTCGGCGCGGACCTCATCGTGCAGCGCGCGGAGAAGCGGACAACGCCGGGGGGAGAACCCCTCTCGATGCAAGGCATCCGCCTGCCGTTCTCCAATCAACACATCACCAGCAAGGAGCAGGAAAGGCTACGCGCCCTTCCCGGCGTGACCGCGGCGGCGCCGGCCCTGCTTCTCTGGGAGCTGGGCAAGACCGGCTTCCGGACGATCCTGGGCGTGGACCTCAGCCAGCCCGATCTCGGGCCGGTGCGGCTGCGGGAATGGCTTGCCAAGGGGCGCTTTCCGGAACACCCTGGGGAGGTGGTGGTGGAAAAGCATTTTGCCAAATTCCATCGCATCCATCCGGGGGAACAGCTGGTCCTCGGCGGCCGCTCCTTCACGGTTTCCGGGCTGATCGAGATCAGGCAGGGCGCCCAGGTCGCCTCGGCCAACATCTATCTGCCGCTCGCCGACGCCCAGACACTGCTCGCCGGCTTGCCTGACGCCGTCAACCTCGTCTATTTGCGCCTTGCGGCTCCCTCGCATCTGCAGGGGCTTGGAGAGCGGGTCACGTCCGATCTGCCGGGCGCCGGCGTCACCAGCTCGGACACCTTCCTCCAGCTCATGGGCGGGGTTTCGCAGATTTCGGACCGGTTTGCCCTCCTGGCCTCCCTTGTCGCCTTTGGTGGGGCCGTGGCCCTCATCGTCCAAAGCATGCTCGCCAGCCTCCTGGAGCGCCGTCGCGAAATCGGCATCATGAAGGCCGTTGGCTGGACGGCGGAAAACGTGCGCTCTCAGCTCATGGCCGAGGCCTTTCTGCAAGCCCTGCTCGGCGGTGCGCTCGGGCTGGCGCTGGGGTGTCTCCTGTCGTTTCTGCTGGCGCATCTTTCCATCACCATCGCCATGCCCTGGGAGGCGAACCCGCTGCCTGCCTTTGCCAAGGACCCGGAAATGACGGCCCACAGCGTCCGGCTGCCGGTGCGGATCACGCTTGGGCTGGTCGCCTCGTCCCTGGGCCTCACCCTGACCGCCGGCGGCCTGGCCGCCACGCTCATGGGCCAACGCGCCAACCGCATGCGGCCGGACGTGATCCTGCGGCAACTCTAGCTGCGATGGAGGTAGGCATGATGATGAAGAGCCCCTGGCTCCTGTCTGTCTCGATCATCCTGAATCTCTTCCTGGCCGGCGCCTACGTCGTCTTCCGCCCCCTGGCTGTGACCGACGGCGGCCGGCAGACGGCGGCGCCCTTGCCCTACGAACAGCTTGACCTGGCCGCTTCCCAGAAGGCCAAGCTGGAGGCGGAACGGGACCAGTTCCACGCCCAGCTGGCGAGAATCGATCAGGAGATCCGCAGCCGGCAGGTCGAGCTTCTCGGACTCCTTGCCACGGATACGCCGGATCAGGAGGCGATCACCGCTGTCCAGCACGGGATTCTGACCCGCCAGGGCGAAGTGCAACAGGGCGTCATCGTCCATCTGCTGGCCATGAGCGCTGTGCTCACCCCGGAACAGCGCACCCGCTTCTTCACGCTCCTGAAGGCCGAAATCCCGCACCATGCGCAGGCCTGCCCGGTGGCAGCCAGCCAGGGCGGGCTGCCGGAGTAACGCCGCACCCGGCGGCGGCGCTGGCAGAAGGGCGTACGCCCCTCCTGGTCGCAAGGAGCCGCGCCCGTGCTGCGCCGGAGGAGCCCAGGTTGAGCCGCACTGACCGGACAGCCGGCGACGAGCTGCTCCTCACCACCGCCGGTGCAGGCGACGGCGAGGCCTTTGCGGAGCTCGTCCGGCGCCATCAGGGCTGGGCCTGGAAAATCGCCTATCGCTTTCTCGGACACCGGCAAGAGGCCGAGGACGTGGTGCAAGACGCCTTCTTGCGACTCCTGGCTGCCGCCCGCCGCTATCAGCCGGATTCGCCTTTCAGGACCTATTTTCACCGGATCGTCATCCGGCTCTGTCTGGATCGGGCGAAGAAGAAGAAGCCCCTCCCTCTGGAGACGATGCCGGAGGCCACAGATCCTCGGCCCGCCTCGGTGGACGAGCTGGTGCGCCTCGAGACCGCGGCAGCGGTCCGCGCCGCCCTCGCCGCCCTGCCCGAGGCCCAACGGATGGCGGTTGTGCTTCGCTACTACGATGAGTTGAATTACCAGGAGATTGCGGTCACCATGGAGACAACCCCCAAGGCAGTGGAGCGGCTCCTGGCCCGGGGCCGGGATGGCCTGCGGAAGGTGCTCAGAGCCGGCACGGGATAGGATGATGCAGCCACGGCCATGACAGAGGGCGGTGAGTCGAGCATGCGGCCTGCGCTGCGGCAATTATGGCTGGCCTTTCTCCGGCTGGGGCTCACGGCCTTCGGCGGTCCGGCGATGGTCGCGTCCATCAGGGACCTGGCGGTGCAACGCCACGCCTGGCTCGGGGAGGCCCTGTTTCAGGAGGGCATCGCCCTGTGCCAGGCCATCCCCGGGGCCACCGCCATGCAGATGGCGGCGTATGTGGGGCTGCGGGCAAGAGGCCTGCCGGGCGCGCTGCTCGCCTTCCTGGGCTTCGGCCTGCCTGCCTTTGTGCTGATGCTCGCCCTCTCCGTGCTGTACGCCGAGCACCACGATGTGCCGCGGATCGTGTCGGCCTTCGCCGGGCTGCAGGTGGTGGTGGTCGCGCTCGTCGCCCATGCGGCCTGGTCGTTTGGCCGCAACCTGCTGAAGACCTTCAGGGATGCGG
Source organism: Thermodesulfobacteriota bacterium (assembly GCA_040755095.1). Lineage (NCBI taxonomy): Bacteria > Pseudomonadati > Thermodesulfobacteriota > Thermodesulfobacteriota bacterium. The sequence goes on along the minus strand of JBFMBH010000035.1, from coordinate 23,767 downwards.
TGACGGCCACCGCGTCTGCCGCCCTTCTGGGGGCAGGCGCGAGCCCCTTTGTCGTGCTGGCCGCAGCCGCCCTGTCGGGTCTGGTTTTGTTCAAGAACCTCCGCTCGGCTCGTTCGCCCGGCCCACCCGAGGCATCGGCGAGGCGGACGGCGGCGCCGGTGCTGCTCCTTGCCGGCGCGCTGCTGGTTGGGTTGGGCGGGCTTGCCGCCTACGACCGGCGGCTCTTCGCGATGGCGACCCTGATGCTCAAGATCGATTTTTTTGCCTACGGCGGCGGGTTCGCCTCCCTGCCGCTGATGCTCCACGAGGTGGTCGTCATCCGGGAATGGCTGGACGCCAAGGTCTTCATGGACGGCATCGCCCTCGGCCAGCTCACGCCCGGGCCCATCGTCATCACCTCGACCTTCGTCGGCTACATGGTTGCCGGCCTGGCCGGCGCGCTGGTGGCCACCATCGCCATCTTCACGCCGTCCTTCGTGGTCCTGGTCGCGGCTGTCCCCTTTTTCGACCGGCTGAAGGCTTCGACCTGGCTTCTCCGCGCCACGAGGGGGATGCTCGCCTCGTTCGTGGGGCTCCTCTTCTTTGTCACCGCGCAATTCGCGGCAGCCGTTCCCTGGGACATGGCGCGGGTGCTCCTCTTTGCCGCCGGCCTTGCCGGGTTGCTCAGAAAGGCCGACCCCCTGCCGGTTGTGCTGGCGGGTGCCGCTGTCTCGGTGCTCCTCTTCTGACACTGTCCGGAAAAGTCAAACGCAGGGCCGACCCAAGGCATCCTTGCAAGGATCACGCCTCCGGCATGGCCAGGTCCCATGGCAGCGCATAGTCCTGCTCGGAGAGCCGCAGGGGCGCGGCGACCGGTGCCAGCACCAGGCCGGCGGCCACGGCCAGCTCCGGGTAGCGCTTGCGGAAGGCGCTGATGCCGGCCACGTCCCGCCGGCCGGGATTGGTCTTGGCCTTGATCTCGACGGGAAAGTACCGGCCGTCCCGCTCGATGAGGATGTCCACCTCGGCGCCGCCATAGGCCCGCCAGTGGCAGAGAAGGGGCCGGGGCGAGACCAGGGAGCACTGCTTGCGCAGCTCCGCCACCACCGCGGTCTCGAAGAGAGCGCCCAGGAGGGGATGGCCGCCGAGGGCCACCGGTGACGACACCGCCTGGGCCGCGCAAGCCAAGCCGGTGTCGGCCAGATAGCCCTTCGGCTTGCCGCTGACCTTCTTGACGGCATTGCCGAAAAAGGCCGGCACCTCGTGCCACTGGAAGGTGGCCATGAGGATATCCAGCCAGCGCTTGACGGTCTGGGGGGTGAGGCCCAGCTCCCGGCCGAGATGGCTGTGGTTGATCTCCTGGCCGGTCAAGGCTGCGGCCAGACGGAGGAAGCGGCCGAAAAGATGCCAGTCCGACACCTCGGCCAGGAGCCGCACGTCCCGCTCGATGTAGGTGCGCTGGTAGGCGGCGTGGAAATCGGGGACCGTGTCCAGGGGGATGAAGCGGGCCTCGGGGAGAAAGCCCCGCCACAGGGTCTCGTACAGGGTGCCCGGCACCGCCAGCCGGCCGGGCCGGGCCGCCAGCAGGGCCGCCGGATCGGCCAGCCAGCGGTCGAGCCAGCTGCCCCCCCGGGTCTGCGGCACCATCTCGGCCAGACAGAAGCCTTCGAGATCCAGGAACACCGCCCGGCCGGCCAGGCTTTCGGCCACGCTGCGCAGCCCCCCCCACTGCTGGGAGCCGGTGAGGATATACTGCCCTGGCAGGCGCTGCCGGTCCACCCGGCGCTTGATGGCTGGAATGAGCTCCGGGGCGTACTGGATCTCGTCCAGGATGATCGGTGGCGGCCGGTTGTCCAGGAACAGCTCCGGATCCTGGCGGGCATTCTCCACGTCCAGCACCGGGTCGAAGACCACGGTGTTCATTTGTTGGCCAAGGGTATGGGCCAGGAGCGTGCTCTTGCCCACCTGCCGTGCCCCGGTGATGACCACTACCGGGAAGACCGAGGAAAGGCGCAGCAGACGGTCTGTGAGAAGGCGGGGATGATACATGCGAGAATTCTAGTGATGAGACCACCAGAATTCAAGGACTTTTCCGGCGGGACACCCACCAGCCAGCGGGACGACCGGTCCCTGGGCCGCCGGCTTCCATCCATGCCCGCCGCAAGGGAGAACGGCGGCTCAGCGGCCGGCAGCGGCACAGATGGCGGCAAAGCCTTCGGGGTCCAGACTGGCCGAGCCGACCATCACCCCGGACACCCCGGGCAGGCCCAGGTAGACTGCCGCGCTGCCAGCGTCCACGGAGCCGCCGTAGAGAAGCGGCCGCCCCGGCAGCAGGACGCCGATCTCCCGCACCGCCGCTGCCGCCAGCTCCGGGGCCTGGGCCACCTGGATGCCGATGGCCTCCTCCGGCCCGTAGCCGATCAGCAGGCGATCGGCATCGGCATCGGCCACCGCCCCGATCTGGGCGCGGGCATAGGGCAGATCCAGGCAGAGGATCGGCACGAGGCCCGCTGCCGTGGCCTCGCTCACCTTGTTGGCGATCTCCTGCGGGGTCTCATGGAAATGGCGCCGCCGCTCGCTGTGGCCGACCATGGCGTGGGTCGCCAGCCCCCGGACCAGGGCCGCTGCCACCGCGCCGGTGTAAGCCCCGAGGGGAAAGGGCGACAGGTCCTGCACCGCCAGGGACAGATGGGGGATCGGCTCCTCCTGGAGCGCCTGCCACAAAGGCGACAGACCCACAAACGACGGCGCGACCAGCACCTGCACCCGGGGGTCCGGCCGGTGGCAACGGCGGAAGGTCGCCAGCCAGCTTCGGGCCTGGGTTGTGTCCAGATTGGACTTCCAGTTGGCGAGCACATACCTGATCATGAACCATTCCTCCCCGCCGGAGCGCCAGCTATCCACAACGTGCACCACTGCCGGAGATTATGGCAGACAGGATTCCATAATGCCACGGCGCTGCGCTATACTGCTCCAGGGTATGGGGGATGATGGCACAGAGGCTCACCATTGAGCAGGATGCGGCAGGGGTCTTCCTTCTGGCAGGTCCCATGACCGCCGAGCATCTCGACTATCTGCGACTCTTCCTGGAAGACGATCTGGGCCGCGCCCAGAGAATTGCCCTCGATCTGGGGGGGGTGACGGCCGTGGATGCCCTGGCCGTCCAGCTCCTCATTGCCTTCCGCCGGACACTGCCGCCGAACAGGGATTGGCAGATCACCAGGCTGTCGCCGGAGCTGGAAGACATCCTGGTGAAGACCGGCCTGCGGCAGCTCCTCTGCCCGTGACCGCGCCATCTGCCCCGGCTGGCCTCCGGTCCGCGACCCTGTGGCGAGCCCATGGTCGATGAGCGCAGCCAGCTCCTGGCGATCTTCCTCAACGAGGTCGATGACCTTCTCGGCAGCGCCGAGGCGGCCCTGCTGCGTCTCGAGGCCGCACCGGCCGCCGGCCGAGAGCTGGAAGAGCTGTTCCGGGCTGTCCACACCCTGAAGAGCAGCTCCGCCATGGTGGGCATGGGGCCCATCTCCAGCCATCTGCACGGGCTGGAGAGCCTCCTGGACCGGCTGCGCAGCCACCAGCTGGCGCTGACCAGGCCGCTGGCCTCCTTCCTGCTCAAGGACCTCGACCTCCTGGGAGCCATGGTGCGGGGCGGGGCGCGGGGTGCCCCCGGGGCCATCGACCCTGAGCTGCTCGCTGCCCGCGCGGCCCAGCTCCACCAGCTGGTGAAAGAGGCCGGCAGCCCGCCGGCTGCGCCGGCGGTGTTGTTGCCAACGGCCTCCCCAAGCGTGGCCACCACCCGTCTTCGCCTCGGGCTGACCTTTCCTGGCGAGCTGCCGGCCGCCGGCCCCGACCCCCTGGTCCTGGTGGCCGGGTTGTCCGATCTGGGCGAGGTGGAAGACCTCGCGGCCGACCTTTCCCGACTCCCCCCTTTCGATCAGCTCGCCCCGGGCCGGCTCTACCTGGCCTGGCACCTCACCCTGCAGACCGCCGCGACCGCCGATGAGGTCCGGGCGTACCTGGCTGCCGCCAGCCAAGACTGCGATCTCCTGGTCGAGGAAGCAGCCGGCGATGGCACTACACTGCCCCCGGCGGCGGGAGACAGAGGCGAGGGTGGGGCTGCGGCCCAGCCAGCCGGCACCTCCGGCGAGCGGTTGCCCGGCGACCGTGGTGTGACGCCAACCGATTCCCTTGCCGCCGGGCCCGAGAGTCGGCCCCAGGCCGAGCGAGCGAGCATCCGGGTCGGCGTGGAGAAGCTCGACTGCCTGGTTGACCTCGCCGACGAGATGCGCGTTGCGGTATCCCGCCTGCAGGGCCTGTTCGAAAATGGGACCAGGCCGCATCCCGATGCGGTCAGCCGGGAGCTGGCGGCCCTGGCCAAGCTGAATCGGGAGCTGCAAGAGCGGGTCGCGCAGGTCCGGATGGCACCCCTGGCGGACCTGTTCCGCCGTTTCCAGCGGCTGGCCCGCGACACGGCGGCGGCCAGCGCCAAACAGGTGCGGGTGCTTGTAGCCGGTGCCGAGGTGGAGCTGGACCGGGAGGTCATCGAGCGGGTGGCCGACCCGCTCAAGCACCTGGTCCGCAACTGCATCGATCACGGCATCGAGCCGCCGGAGGCAAGACTGGCGGCGGGCAAGCCGGCAGCGGGCACGCTGTCGCTGGCGGCCAGCCGCCGCGGCGGCCGGATCCTGGTTGAGATCAGCGACGATGGCCGCGGCTTCGACCTCATCCGGATCCGCCAGCGGGCCCGGGAGATGGGGCTCATACGGCAGGATCAGGCGCTCGATCAGGACACCTTGCTGGACCTGGTCTGCTCCCCCGGCTTTTCCTCGGCAGCCCAGGTGACCGAGCTGTCCGGGCGGGGCGTCGGCATGGACGTCGTGCGGACCGAAGTGGGCCGCCTGGGCGGTCGTCTGGCCATGGACACCCGGCCAGGGGCAGGGACCACCTTCCTTCTGGAGCTGCCGTTGACCTTCACCCTCCTGGAGGCCCTGCACGTCCGGAGCGGCAACGTCTCCTACCTGGTCCCGCTCCTGGGGATCCGGGCGACCGAGCCCTACCGCCGCAACCGCACGGAGACCGTCGGCCCTGGCCAGAGGCTCTACCGGCTCCGGGACGAGTATCTGCCCCTCCTGGACCTGGGCCAGCTGGCCGCGGAAGGTGCGGCCCCAGACGAAGAGCGCCGGATGGCGGTGATCCTTCTCGACACCGGCCAGCGGCGTTTCGGCCTGCTGGTCGACGAGGTTCTCGATCCCCAGCAGGTGGTGGTCAAGAGCCTGGAGACCAACTTCCGGGGGGTCAAGGGGCTGGCCGGGGCCAGCCTGCTGGGGGACGGCGCCGTGGCGCTGGTGCTTGATCTGGGCGTGCTGGAGGAAGCCTTGCTGGCGGGCGAAAAGGGGCCGTTGCTGCGCCTGGCTGAGTGAAGCTGCAAACGTGGGACGACGTTATAGAGAGGTGACTGCCGCCATGATCCGTGAGCTGCTCAGGACCACCCGCATGCGCGTCAAGTTCCTGCTGGCCACCAGCCTGGTGGTCGGTCTGTGCATGGGCTTTGCCCTCTATCAGGGGATCGCCTTCCACACCGCGACGGCGATGAAGCTGGTGGAGGAGTCGTCCCGCCTGCTGTTGGAAAATACATACAGCGCCATGAAGTTCCCGATGTCGGTCGGCGACAGCAAGACGGTGGAAGAGCAGCTCAAAGGCATCGGGGAGCACAACAGCGGCCTCGACATCGCCATCACCGATTTCGCCCATGTCATCACCTACGCCTCCCAGGAGGGGCACATCCACAACAACATGGATCTCTATCTGGGGACAGAAGAGGCCAGACAGGCCCTGGCCAAGGCCCTGCTCACCGGCACCCCGCCCCCCCACCCGCTGGTGGATCAGGACGGCAGCCACACCTCCATGGTGGTCCTCAGGCCCATCCTCAACGAGCCGGCCTGCCACCACTGCCACAGCGACTACCGCCCGGTGCTCGGCGCGGTGGTGGTGAAGCAGTCCCTGATGACAGTGCTGGCTTCCATCCATGCGGCCCGGGACCGGCTGATCCTGTACGCCGTCTTGACCCTGGTCGGCCTGGTGGTGCTTCTCTACTCGTCCTTCGTCCGCCTGGTGAGCCGGCGCATCGGCGTTCTGGAATCGCTCACCAGCAAGGTGGCCGCCGGCGACGTCAGCGTGGAGATCCATGACGAGCACCAGGACTCCATCGGCCATCTCACGAACAATTTCAACGAGATGGTCAAGAGCATCCGGGACCGGATCGAATACGCCAACAGCCTGAAGCTCGCCATCTCCGATCCCTTCTTCATCGTGGACGCCGGGATGCGGGTGACCTTTGTCAACGAGGCGGCAACCCGCCTGCTGGACCTGCCCGCTGACGGACTGGTGGGGAAGGCCTGCCAGGAGGTCTTTCAGAGCGACGCCTGCGAGAGCAGCTGTCCGGTCAAGCGGGCCATGGCCACCGGCAAGGCCACGGTGGGCCGGCGCATGACCCTGCGCGACCGGAGTGGCCGGGAGATCCCGGTCATGACCAGCGCCTCGGTGCTGCGGGACGCCGCTGGCCACGTCCTGGGTGGCTACGAGATCATCCGGGATCTCTCCGTGGAGGTGGCGGCCGAGCAGCAGCTGCAGGGGGCATACCGCCGGGAGGAAGAAGCCAAGAAGGCGCTGGAGGCCAGGGTGCTGGAGCTGTCGGCGGTCCTGGGGCGGGCGGCGCACGGCGACTTCACCGCCCGGGGCCAGGCGGCCGGCGTCGCCGAGGCTGCCGATGCCATGGATCTCATGACCCGCCGCATCAACGAAACCCTGGACGGCATGGTGGCCCTGATCGGCAAGGTGAAGGACTACACCCTGCCGGTGGCCAGCGGCGTCTGGAAGATCTCCCGGGAGAACGCCAACCTTTCCGATCGGACCCAGCAACAAGCTGGCGCCATGGAAGAGATCAGCAGCACCCTCGAGCAGCTGGCGGCCAACATCCGCGAGAACCTGACCAATGTCCGCCGCGCCGATGCCCTGGCCAAGGATGCGGTGAAGGTGGCCGAGGACGGCCGCGGCCTGGTGGAAAAGACCGCCCAGGCCATGGTGGTGATGTCCGGCAAGAGCCAGAAGATCGAAGAGATGACCGAGCTGATCAACGAGATCACCTTCCAAACCAATCTCCTCTCCGTCAATGCGGCGGTCGAGGCGGCCCGGGCTGGCGAGCATGGCCGTGGCTTCGCGGTGGTGGCGGAGGAGGTGCGCAACCTGGCCAAGCGGAGCGCTGCCTCGGCCAAGGACATCGACCTGCTGGTGCGGGAGATCAGAAGCTCCGCCACCACGGCCCACGAATGGGTGGACAGGGTGAACGACTCCCTGGCCAGGATCGTGCAGACCTCGGCGCAGGTGTCCCAGGCCCTGGAGGAGATCAAGCTCAGCAGCGAAGAAAGTGCCAGCGGCATGGGGCAAATCAACAAGGGGGTGCTGGAGCTTTGTGACGTCAACGAAAAGAACACCTGCTTTGCCGAGGAGATCGCCCAGGAGATGAAGAGCCTCGGCAACACGGTGGAGGTGCTGAAGGAGACCACCGAGATGTTCGTCCTCGACAGTGCCAGCGCGGGGACCGGTGCCGCCCGATCCCCCGCCCCGGCCGTGGCCATCCCCCTGGATCGCCCGGAGACGCCGGTGCCGCGGCCGCCGGCGCTGCGGCAACGGCTGGCCACCGGCTGGGCCGATAGCGGGCCGCCTCCGGGCCAGCGCGACGACGAATTCCAGGACCTGTGATGGATTCCGACCTCTGTGTCCTCTTCGCCCTGAACGGCCGGACATACGGGCTGGAAGCCGTGCGCGTCCTGGAGGTCATGGGCTTCCGGCCCCTGACGCCGTTGCCTGATCCGGAGCCCGGGGTCAAGGGGGTGATCAGCCTGCGGGGGGCGATTGTGCCGGTGGTCGACCTGCGCTCAGCCTTCCGCCTGCCAGCCACCGCGTATTCGCGGTTCCACGTCATCCTGGTGGTGGATGTGGCAGGTCGGCGGGTTGGCCTGATCGCGGACGAGATCATTGATGTGACCCGGATGCCCCGGCAGGAGCTGCAGGCGGTGGCCAGCCTGCCACCCGGACTGCCTGCGCATCTGGTTGCTGCTTTGGGCCACACAGCTGACAAGCCGGTCGTCCTGCTCTGCCTCGACGGCCTGTTGGACCCCGGACCATCCACAAGGGGGGAGAGGCGCCATGGCCAGGATTCTGATCATCGATGACAGCGCCCTGGTGGCCCATGTCGCCAAGGGCATCCTGGACCGGTGCGGCCACGAGGTGCTCCTGGCCGCTGACGGCCCCAGCGGCCTCGAGCTGGCAGCGCAAGAGCGACCGGACCTGATTCTCCTGGACGTGGTGATGCCGGGGATGAACGGCTACCAGGTTTGCGAGCAGCTGAAGGCGCAGGCGGCCACTCCGGAGATGCCCATCATCATGCTCACCTCCCGCGCGGACCCGGCCGACAAGGTGCGTGGCCTGGAGATCGGCGCTTCGGATTATGTCACCAAGCCCTTTGATGAAGGGGAGCTGGTGGCCCGGGTGAACACCCATCTCAAGATCCGGGAGCTCTATGAGAGCCTGCGGGAAAAGAACCGGCAGCTCCAGGAGCTGGTCAACCGGGACGGGCTGACCGGTCTCTATAACCATCGCTTCTTCCAGGAGACCGCGGCCAAGGACTTCCAGAAGGCGGTCCGCTACCAGGAATCCCTGTCCTGCACCATGCTGGATATCGACTATTTCAAAACCTTCAACGATACCCACGGCCATCAGGTGGGAGACACGGTCCTGCGGACGCTGGGGGGGCTCATCCGGTCGCAGATGCGGGAGACGGATCTGGCTGCCCGCTATGGGGGGGAGGAGTTCGCGCTTCTTCTCTACCGCACCCCGGCCCCGGAGGCCTTCCTGGTCGCGGACCGCCTGCGGCAGGCGGTGGCGGATCACGCCTTCCGGCACGAGGAGCTGACCCTGGCGGTGACCATCAGCGTCGGCGTCGCCACCTTCCCCCATCCCCGGATCCTGGACGCCCGGACCCTGATCGAGTGCGCCGACCAGGCCCTTTACCAGGCCAAGGACAACGGCCGCAACCGGGTGGTGGCCCTTGCCTGAGCCGCCCGCTGGCGGTCGCGGTCAGTCGGCAATGGCCGGTGGTCGCGCCAGGCCGCGGCGGCTGGCCTCCTCCCGGACGGCCGGGATGCCCAGGATCTCTGCCAGAAGCACGTCCGAGATCCGGCCCCAGACATCGGCCGGAATCGCCGGCTCGACCGCCGGATCAGCATCGTCCGGGTCCTTGAAGAGATAGAGGAGGCTGGTGATGCCCGAGGCCGCGATGGCAGGACCGGAGGCCCAGCCGTCGCCATCCTGATCCACATAGGGATCGCCGGCCAGGATCGCCGGCAGATCGTGGAGAGGGGCCGCAAGCCCCAGGATGGCATTGAGCCGCTCCACAACCAGGTTGGCGATGAAGGCCTGGCCGGTGTAGCCGGGATGGACGCCGTCCAGGCTGAAGGCCCCGCCTCGCACCCATTTCCGGCTCATCTGCCGGCCGTCCACCACCACCGGGGTCTGCCCGGTGAGGGCGCCGTTGAGGACCCCGCCCACGTCCACCAGATGAACGAATGGGCCGCGGGAGGCGGCCTGGGCCTGGATGATGCTGTTGAAGGCATCGATGCGGGCCATGATCAGCTGCTGCTCGGCCTCGGCAAGCACCAGTCCATCCGCTTGCATCCCGTCCCGCTCCAGCACGGCGTTGACCTCGGCTGCCGAATGGCCAGTGGCCAGCATGGCGTAGAGCATGCCGAAAGTCAGGAGCGACACCCGATCGCCGGGCAGAAAATCGGTCACCGGCTGACCAGAAGGCGCCACCCGCTTGAAGGTGGGCGGCACTGTGTAGCCGGGGTCGATCTTGCGCAGGTAGTACTCCAGGTCCTCGGAGTCCATGAGATAGCCCACGGCGCTGTAATAGGGCAGCGTCACCAGCACCAGATCCACCGGCACCGGAGCGGCCGCGGCGGCAGCCTGCAGGCGATCCACCACCGCGGCATACTGGGCCGCGAAATCGGCGCTCTCGGTGAGGTTGCGCTCGATGGCTGCCTGGGTGAAGGGGGCGAAGGAGACGGCCCCCTGGGCCTCACCAAAGGCCAGGAGCAGGCGCAGGCCCGGCTTCAAAAGGTCTTTGACCGCGGCAAACGGGAAGGGCTGGAAGCTCGGATTGGCGCCGCCGCCGCCCAGGGCGGCGAGACTGGAGTCGTTGTTGCCGGCCCACAGCACCACCAGCGACCGCTCCAGGTGGGCCACCGCGGCCCAGTCCTGGAGCAGCCAGACGGCCGCATCCACCTGGGAGGTGGGCGCTCCGGCGAAGAGATTGATCGGGTAGAGGACCTTGTCGTAGGTGTCCCGCAGAAGGCGCGGCAGCAGGCGGTCGGCCAGGAGATCCCGACTCGGGAGCGAGGCCGGCGCCCCCACTCGCTTGCCGTACAGAAGGCCGGCCAGGGAAAAAATGTCGGCGCCGTCCACCCCCAGGTTGGTGGGCAGCAGGAAGGGGGTGAGACGCTTTTCGGCCACATTGAAAAACGGCTGCCGGAAAGCCAGGGGGGTCTCGCTGGCCAGGGCCACCGCCACCTTCTGGAGATAGGCGTTGGCCGTGTGGATGGCGTTGTTGGTGGCATCCATGGTGCCGTGGGTCAGACTGTCCCCGATGCCGATCAGGGCGACGCGGCGGGGTCGCAGGTTGGCGGCCTGGGCGCCGGACGCGGGGCCGGCGCCCAGCAGCAGGACCAGGAGGACGATGGCGGCTGGCAGGATGCTCCGGAAGGCGATTCGACTCGGCATGGCGCTCTTCTCCTTTGGCTCCATCTAGCCCCAGCCCGGGGTAGTCTGTCAAGCTCGCTGGCCAGGGCCTCGGCCGGCGCCGGTTTACATTGCCGCCCTGCCGTGCCATAATTGAAGCCAGTCCGGGCAGAAATGCCCGCTGCAGGCGAGGATAGAAGCCAGCCGTGAGCGTCGAAGAGCAGTTCATCCGCAATGTGGACAAGCTGGTCCCCTGCCCCCGGGTAGCCCTGGAGGTGCTCCAGCACGCCCACGAGCCCCATTGTGATCTGGCCACCCTGGAGGCGACCATCGAGCGGGATCCCAATCTCACCGCCACCATGCTGCGCATGGCCAACTCCGCCTACTATGGCCATATGCACCAGATCCACTCGGTGCGGGAGATCGTCATCCGGCTGGGGGTAGACGCCATCAAGATCATTGCCATCACCGGCGCCTCGGTGGCATGCCTGCGCTCGCCCCAGATCGCCTACAACCTAGAGCCGGGGGCACTGTGGCGCCACAGCCATGCCACGGCCATCCTGGCCGCCATCCTGGCCCGGCATGCCCGGGAGACCGAGCCGGCCGCCGTCTACACCGCCGCCCTGCTCCACGATATCGGCAAGGTGCTCCTCAACCGGCCCTTGCAGCAGGAGGCGGGGCGGCGCGGGCCGGACGCCGCCGGCAAGCCGTCCGGGGTTGCGTGGGAGCGCTCCGTGCTGGGCACGGATCACGCCCGGGTGGGCAAGGCTCTGCTGGCGGACTGGGGCCTGCCCACTGCCATCGTCGATCCGGTGGGCAGCCACCACGACCGCCCAGGGATCGTCACTGCGCCTCTGGCCAGCCGGATCGTCTTCGCCGCCAATGCCGTGGTGGAGAGCATTGGCATCCACGGTCTGACCACCCAGATCCCGCCGCCCCTGGACGAGATGGCCACCGCCCAGGAAGACTGGTCATTCCTGCCCGGATTCCAGGAAGGGATGGAGGCCATCATCGACGAGTTCTTCGGCGAATACATGAAGACCTCGTCCCTGTTCGCCGAGCACGGTCATTCCGCATCCTGATCCTGCCGGCACACCGGTGCCGCCCCCAGACCCGCTGGCAGCAGCAGCCGTCGCTGGTGGCCATGGACCCCGCCGGCCCGCTCGGGCAGAAAGCCCAGGTAGCGGCCGCCCTCCGCCTGCAGTCCCACTGCCGCCAGGCTCTCCCGGCCAAGCCAGCAGAAGGTCGACCTCTTGAGCAGCTCCTCCCGCTCGTGGTGGGCGTAAAGACCAGGCCAGCTCTGGGGCAGGAGGCGCCGCAGGGTCTCCCGGGCCTCGGCCAGGAGCCTGCTGCCGCCGAGATGATCGGGCAGGAAGCGGTGGCCGCAGGCCAGCCAGTCGTGGCGGAGGATCTCCACCAGAAGCGGCCGCTCCGGCCGTTCGTCGATGCTGGCGGCCAGAAGCCCGCTCAGCCGCTCCTGGGTGGGCGGCTGAGCGAAGAAGCCCGTCTTGCGGCAACGGTCAGCCAGGTGGGAAAGGAACGTGAAGGGGCTGTCGTCGCTTCGCCGCAGCCAGTCCCAGAACCGGCAGAAGAACCGGTTGTTGCAGAAGGCCTCCACGGTCTCGCCGAGCCAGAAGAGGTCAGCCAGGGACTCATGGTCCAGCCAGCGGTTGGCCAGGAGCGGATAGGGAGGCCGGCGGCTGAAGACGAGACCGAATCGCTCTGCCTCGTTGGCCAAAGGGGTGCCGGGTAGCACCTTGAGAAGCCCCATCTGGAGATGGTGCGGGGCAAGGCGGAAGACGAAGTCGAAGCCCTGGGCGTAGCTCTCCGCGGTTTCGTGGGGCAGGCCGAGGATGAGGTCGGCGTGGACATGCACGGTGTCCAGGGCCACCAGGGCCGGCACCACGGCGGTCAGACGCTCCGGATGCCATGGCCGCCGAACCGCGGCCAGGGCCGGCGGATGGGCGGACTGGATGCCGATCTCGAACCGGAAGCGACCGGCCGGCACGGTGGCCAGAAAGGCGAGCATGTCGCCGGTGATGAGGTCGGCGCTGATCTCGAAGTGGCAGACCGTTTCCGGATCGCCGTGGCGCAGGAGATGCTGCCAGATGGCCAGGGTGCGCCGCGGATCCAGGTTGAAGGTCCGGTCCACGAACCGGAGGTTTCGGGGCCGTGCCGCCAGCAGGCGCGACAGCTCGACCCGGACCAGGGCAAGATCCTTTTCCCGCACCCGGGGCTTTCGGCTGGACAGGCAGTAGCTGCAGCCAAACGGACAGCCGCGGCTGGCCTCGTAATAGACCGCCCGTTCCCGGAGTGGCCCGGCCAGATCCTCGTCCCGGTAAGGGCAGGGAAAGCGCGCCGGCTCCTTGGCCTGGTAAAGGGGCGCCAGGGTGCCGGCCGCCAAGTCCTGGTAGAACGCCTCGCCCAGCCCTTCCACCTCGCCCTGGACCCAGACAAAACGGGCCAAGGGATCGCCCGCCCGCTCGCGGCTGCTGATCTCCGGACCGCCGAGAACGATGGCGCAGGACGGCAAGGCGGCGGCCAGGTCCTGGGCCAGAGAGGTGACGAGGGCCGCGTTCCAGACCGCCACCGAGAAGAAGATGGCATCCGGTCCGCCGGCGCTGATCCGGATGAGGAGGCGGTAGTAGGGATCATTGATGGTGCACTGCGCCAGCTCCAGGCGGATGCCGGGCAGCCGGGCCCGCAGCTCTTCCCGGACCGCGAGGATGCCGGGACAGGTGTGCAGATAGCGGGCGTTCAGGGCCACGAGCTTGACGAGCATGGCGGTCTCCCGGATGGCAGCCCGGATGCAGCCTGGCTGCCCCGGGCTGGAGAGGGTTTCAGCTTGACAGCAACGTGAAAAAAGCACAAATCTAGGGACCGTTGTCTGCCCTCCCCGGGTTCCTGCCGGCCTTTGTCCAGGCCGATCAACAGCCGTTTCGGTGTCCACAGGCCATGAACGACCAGCACGCCCGCGAGGCGGAACAGTTTGCCGCGGTTCTCCGCGCCTGCCAAGGCAGCCGCATCGACGAGCGGCTGTTGATCCTGGATGTCTTCCTGTCCACGGAACGGCACCTCACCCTGGCGGACGTGGAGGAGATGCTGCGACAGCGGGGCGTTGCGGCACCGGACCGGGCCTTCCTCCAGGAGACCATGGACCTCCTGTGCCACTTTGGCTTCGCCAAGCGGCGGGTGTTCGATCTCCAGGAGGCCCGATACGAGCACGAGCATCTCGGCCTGCACCACGATCATTTCATCTGCACGCGCTGCGGCCGCATCCAGGAGTTCAGCAGCCCGGAGCTGGAACGGCTGCAGCTGGAGATCGCCCGGGATTACCAGTTCCACCCCTTGCACCACAAGAACGAGGTCTACGGCCTGTGCCAGGCCTGCAACGACGAGCGCACCCCCACCATGCCACTGGCACTGGCCTCCATCGGCGAGGAGGTACGCATCGCGCGCATCCGGGGTGGCCGGGAGATCCAGTCCCGCCTGGCGGCCATGGGCCTCCACGTCGGGCTGTGGATCGAGGTCATCCAGCGGGATGCCCCGGGGCCGTTCATCGTCGCCGCCAAGGGCACGCGGCTGGCCCTGGGGCACGGCCTGGCTGGCAAGATCGAGGTCAGCCCGGCCCGGGAGGCCGGCCGGCCATGACCCCTGCAGCCGCCAGCCCTTCCGCCCACCGGAGCCTTTCGCGACCATGACCTTGGACCAGCTGAAGGCCGGCGAGCGGGGCCATATTCGACGCCTGACCGTCCAGGGAGCCTTGCGCAAGCGCCTCCAGGAGATGGGCTTCGTGAGCGGCGCTGAGGTCCTGGTCATCAAGTACGCGCCCTTGCGCGATCCGGTGGAATACCTCATCAAGGGCTACCACATCAGCCTCCGCCACGAGGAGGCCGCCCAGATCCTGATCGACAAGATCGACTGACCTGCCCGCCCGCTGCGGCGCCTGCCTATGCCTGAGAGCCCTGCCCCTTTGCCCCTGACCATCGCCCTGGCTGGCAACCCCAATGCCGGCAAGACCACCATCTTCAACCGCCTCACCGGCTCCCACCAGAAGGTCGGCAACTGGGGCGGCGTGACCGTGGAAAAGAAGGAGGGGCGCCTCCAGCACGCCGGCCGGGAGATCCGGGTGGTGGATCTGCCTGGCATCTACTCCCTTACGGCCTACTCCATCGAAGAGATCGTCGCCCGGGATTACATCCTGGAGGAGAAGCCGGAGGTGGTGGTGGTGATCCTGGACGCCACCAACCTGGAGCGGAACCTCTATCTCGCCACCCAGCTCATCGAGCTGAACATCAAGCTGGTCTTTGCCATGAACATGGTGGATGCCGCCGAGGCCCGGGGCATCGAGACCGATTATCACCTGTTGGAGTCTCTCCTCGGCGTGCCCATTGTCCAGACCGTGGGCACCAGGGGCCAGGGGCTGAGCGAGCTTCTGGATGCGGTCCTGGCGGTAGCGGCGGACCAGCACTCGTCAGCACGCCATATCCATGTCAACTACGGCCGAGAGGTGGAAACGGAGATCGCCGCCTTGAAGCAGGCCATCGCCCGGGATCCCGAGCTGAAGACCCGGTACTATCCCCGCTGGCTGGCGGTGAAGCTCCTGGAGGTGGACCGCCATATCCTGGACAAGGTCAAGGCCTCGCCGGCCCAGGCTGCCATTTTGGCGCAGCTCGCGGCCTCGACCCGCCACCTGGGAACGATCTTTCCCCAGGACGAGGCCGGAACCCTCATCACCGACGGCCGCTACGGCTTCATCGGCGGGGCCGTCAAGGAGGCCCAGAAGCTGTCGCGGGCCGAGCGCATCACCCTCACCGATCAGGCGGACCGCCTGCTCACCAACCGGTTTCTGGGCTTCCCTGTCCTCTTGCTGTTCATGTACCTGCTCTTCAACGGCACCTTCACCCTGGGCGAGTATCCCATGTCCTGGATCGAGCAGGGGGTGGAGTGGTGCAGCGGCCGGGTGGCCGCACTGCTGCCGGACGGCCTGCTGGAGGATCTCCTGGTGAACGGGATCATCGGCGGCGTCGGCGGGGTGATCGTCTTCCTCCCCAACATCCTCATTCTGTATCTGGGCATCAGCCTGATGGAGGACACCGGCTACATGGCCCGGGCCGCCTTCATCATGGACCGGGTCATGCACACCCTGGGCCTGCATGGCAAGTCCTTCATCCCCATGATCATGGGCTTCGGCTGCAATGTGCCGGCGATCATGGCCACCCGCACCCTGGAGAGCCGGCGGGACCGCCTGCTCACCATCCTGATCAACCCGCTCATGAGCTGTTCGGCGCGGCTGCCGGTCTACATCCTCTTTGCCGGCGCCTTCTTCCCGGATCGGGAAGGGAACGTCATCTTCAGCATCTATCTTCTGGGCATCGTGCTGGCCATCCTCATGGGCCAACTGTTCAAGCGCACTTTATTCCGTGGGGAGATCGCTCCTTTTGTCATGGAGCTCCCCCCGTACCGTATGCCCACCCTGAACACCATCGTCATCCACATGTGGGAGAAGACGGCCGTCTATCTCCAGAAGATGGGTGGGGTGGTGCTGTGCTTTGCCATTGTTGTCTGGTTCCTGGGGGCGTTCCCCCGCCAGACGGCGGAGGACGCCAGCTACCAGGCCCGAATCGCGGCCGTGGAGACCCGGCTGGCGGCAGCCCCGGATCTGCCCAGCCAGGAGGCCTTGCAGGCCGAACTGCAAACGGTGCGGCGCGCCTGGCACCGGCAGCAGGTGGAGAACAGCTACATCGGCCGCATGGGCCGCTTCATCGAGCCGGTGCTGCGGCCCCTGGGGTTCGATTGGCGGATGAGCGTTTCGCTGCTCACCGGCTTTGTGGCCAAGGAGATCGTGGTCAGCTCCATGGGCGTGCTCTACCAAGTGGGCGACGAGGCTGAAGCCACCTCGGAGGGCCTGCGCCGTGCCCTGCAGGCCAGCGGCCTGTCACCGGTGGTGGCCTACGCCTTCATGGTCTTTGTCCTGATCTACACACCGTGCCTGGTGTCGGTCATCACCATCTGGCGGGAGACCCGCTCCCTGGCCTGGATGGCCTTCTCCATCGCCTACCTGGTGGTCCTGGCCTGGGCTGTCGCCTTCGCCATCCGCCGGGCCGGCGCCTTCCTGGGCTGGGGGTAGAACCCTCTGGCATCTGACCCTCGGGGTCGGTATACTGGAACGGCCCCGGTGTGTGCGCCGGGAGCGAGCCGAGAACCCAGACCGAGGAGCGTCATGTCCAACCTGCGTGCCCATCGGCGCCGCGGCCGGCGCCCGAGCCATTTCCTGACCCACTTCCCCCCCTCCCCCCCCACCGTTCTCCCCGCCACCGCCCCGTGGTCCTGGCCGGACACCCGGCTGACCATCTTCCTGTTTCTTGCCGCCGGAACGGCCCTCTACCTGTTCTGGCTGTTCCATGGCTTGGACGCCTTCCGCGCCGCTGTCCGCGGTGCGGCCCCGGACGTCTGGCAGCAGTGGGAGCCCCTGCTGTGGCGCCGCGGGGTAGGGGGACTAGGCCTTGGTGGCCTGGTGGCCTTGTTCGCCGGCGTCCAGCTCTGGGATTTCCGCCAGGAGCGCCGCCGGCACGAGGCGGCCCTCCTGCGCAGCCATTCCCGGTACCGGCAACTGGTTGAGCTCAGCCCCAGTGTCATGATCGTCCGCATCGACCTTGCCGCCCAACGCTGGCTGGACGCCAACCGGAACGCCCTGCGCTTCTTCGGCGCCAGCCGCGCCCAGTTCGTGGGCGAGAGCATCTGGCCGTTCTGCCATCCCCAGACGCGGCCGGAGCTGGAAGCCCGGCTGGACGGCCTGCAGGAGGACAGCGCCGGCATGCCTCTGGCCGCCAGGATGCTGGCCGCCACCGGTGAGTTCCGGGAGGTGGAGTGGTCGCTGACGCCTCTCGGCGACGAGGGCAGCAGCCCGGAGGCCCTGGCGGTCATCCTCGATGTCACGGAGCGGAGACGTGCCGAGCTGCTGCGCTTGGAGCAGGAGAAGCTGCGAGGGGTGTTGGAGATGGCGGGGGCCGCAGCGCACGAATTCAACCAGCCCTTGCAGGTGGTCACAGGCCTTCTGTGGCTGCTCAAGAACAAGCGCCTGGCCGATAACCGCCGGGAAGCGCTCATGGAGCAGTTGGACGGCGAGGTACGCAAGATGGCCCACCTGGGCCGGCAAGTCTCGCAAGTGAGCCGCTACGCCGTGAAGCCCTATGCCGGCAACCAGCACATCATCGACATCGAAAAGGCGGCCAGCTCGGGGGCGGAGCAGCCTCCGGCGGCACCGGCACCGACGCCGCCGCCGGCAGCCGAGTGTGCCCCTCAACCCGCCTCGCTCATCCGCGGGCCGTGGGAGCTGGAGGTCCAGCCGGCCGCCTGGGGCCGCACCGCGTAACGAGCGCCGGCAACAAAAAACCCCGTTCCTGGACGGTCCAGGGGCGGGGTTTTTGTTTGTTTCTTTGCGCAAGGGATTCGGCGGCGACCTACTCTCCCACCCAGCCTCCCGGGCAGTACCATCGGCGCTGAGAAGCTTAACGGCCGTGTTCGGAATGGGAACGGGTGTTGCCTTCTCGCTATGGCCACCGAAAATATCAAGGAATACAGGGTAACATACAGATAATATGGTCAAGCCGCACGGCTGATTAGTATCGGTAAGCTTCATCCGTTACCGGACTTCCACACCCGACCTATCGACCTCGTCGTCTCCGAGGTGCCTTCAGGTGGCTTTCACCACGGGATATCTCATCTTGGGGGGGGCTTCCCGCTTAGATGCTTTCAGCGGTTATCCCGGCCGAACATAGCTACCCAGCTATGCCGCTGGCGCGACAACTGGAACACTAGCGGTTCGTCCGTCCCGGTCCTCTCGTACTAGGAACAGCTCCCCTCAAATATCCTCCGCCCGCAACAGATAAGGACCAAACTGTCTCACGACGTTTTAAACCCAGCTCACGTACCGCTTTAATTGGCGAACAGCCAAACCCTTGGGACCTGCTCCAGCCCCAGGATGCGATGAGCCGACATCGAGGTGCCAAACCTCCCCGTCGATATGGACTCTTGGGGGAGATAAGCCTGTTATCCCCGGCGTACCTTTTATCCGTTGAGCGACGGCCCTTCCATGCGGAACCGCCGGATCACTAAGGCCTACTTTCGTACCTGCTCGACTCGTCAGTCTCGCAGTCAAGCTCCCTTATGCCTTTACACTCTGCGGCTGGTTTCCAATCAGCCTGAGGGAACCTTCGCGCGCCTCCGTTACACTTTGGGAGGCGACCGCCCCAGTCAAACTACCCGCCAGACACTGTCCCTGAACCCGATCAGGATCCGAGGTTAGGATTCTAAGATAACAAGGGTGGTATTTCAACGTTGACTCCACATGGGCTAGCGCCCACGTCTCACAGTCTCCCACCTATCCTACACATGTCAGCCCAGAATACAATGCCAAGCTGTAGTAAAGGTGCACGGGGTCTTTCTGTCTAGTTGCGGGTAACCGGCATCTTCACCGGTGCTACAGTTTCGCTGAGCCTCTGGTTGAGACAGTGGGGAAATCGTTACGCCATTCGTGCAGGTCGGAACTTACCCGACAAGGAATTTCGCTACCTTAGGACCGTTATAGTTACGGCCGCCGTTTACTGGGGCTTCGGTTCAGTGCTTTGGTTGCCCTGACACTTCCCCTTAACCTTCCAGCACCGGGCAGGCGTCAGACCCTATACTTCGTCTTACGACTTCGCAGAGTCCTGTGTTTTTAGTAAACAGTCGCTCCCCCCGTTTCTCTGCAACCCCCCTCGGCTCCACGGGCAAGCCGCTTCACCTAATGAGGGCACACCTTCTCCCGAAGTTACGGTGTTATTTTGCCGAGTTCCTTAACCAGAGTTCTCTCACGCGCCTCGGGATGCTCTCCCTGCCTACCTGTGTCGGTTTGCGGTACGATCACTGTAGAGACTCGCTACGAGGCTTTTCTTGGCAGCATGGGCTCAATCACTTTGGTGCCGCTAGGCGGCTTCGTCATCACCCCTCAGCGTTACGGGAATCCGGATTTGCCTAGATCCCCCGCCTACAGGCTTGAGCCAGGACGTCCAACACCCGGCTGACCTACCCTTCTGCGTCCCCCCTTCGCTCAAACGCCCCTACAGTGGTACAGGAATATTAACCTGTTTCCCATCACCTACGCCTCTCGGCCTCGGCTTAGGGATCGACTAACCCTGAGCAGATTAACTTGACTCAGGAAACCTTAGGCTTACGGCGTGCGGGTTTCTCACCCGCATTTTCGCTACTCGTGTCAGCATAAGCTCTTGTGGAATCTCCAGCACTCCTTACGGTATGCCTTCACTGACGCCACAATGTTCCCCTACCGCTCTGTCTGATGACAGAACCCGCAGCTTCGGTAGTATGCTTGAGCCCCGGTAAATTTTCGGCGCGGACCCACTCGACCAGTGAGCTATTACGCTTTCTTTGAAGGATTGCTGCTTCTAAGCCAACCTCCTGGTTGTCTAGGCAGTTCCACCTCCTTTACCACTTAGCATACATTCTGGGACCTTAGCTGGCGATCTGGGTTCTTTCCCTCTCGACCACGGATCTTATCACCCGTAGTCTGACTCCTGCGATCTACGTTGGCGGCATTCGGAGTTTGTTTGGGTTTGGTAATCCGGTGAGACCCCTAGCCCATTCAGTGCTCTACCTCCGCCACTAAACTCGCAAGGCCATACCTAAATATGTTTCGGGGAAAACCAGCTATCACCGAGTTTGATTAGCCTTTCACTCCTATCCACAGCTCATCCAAGCAGTTTTCAACCTACACTGGTTCGGGCCTCCATCTCGTGTTACCAAGACTTCACCCTGGCCATGGATAGATCACTCGGCTTCGGGTCTACCCCATGCAACTATGACGCCCTGTTCAGACTCGCTTTCGCTGCGGCTCCACCTCACGGCTTAACCTCGCTGCATAGGGTAACTCGCTGACTCATTATGCAAAAGGCACGCAGTCACACTGTGCTCGCGCACATAGTGCTCCCACCGCTTGTAAGCAGACGGTTTCAGGTACTATTTCACTCGGGTCGCCCCCGTACTTTTCACCTTTCCCTCACGGTACTGGTTCACTATCGGTCACCGAGAAGTATTTAGCCTTGGAAGATGGTCCTCCCAGATTCCCACAAGGTTTCACGTGCCCCGTGGTACTCGGGTTTCTCGCCCAGGAAGCTCGCTCCATTTCGCATACGGGACTCTCACCCCCTATGGCCGGCCTTTCCAGGCCGTTCTGCTATGAAGCAAATTGGTAACTCCCCGAAGAGGCTGCAACCTCCTCCGGCAAGACCCCACAACCCCCCGTGCGCAACGCTTGCAGGCTTACACGCACAAGGTTTGGGCTGCTCCCCTTTCGCTCGCCACTACTCAGGGAATCGCTTTTGCTTTCCTCTCCTGAGGGTACTAAGATGTTTCAGTTCCCCTCGTTCGCCTCGCAAGCCTATGAATTCAGCTCGCGATACCTGGACATCACTCCAGGTGGGTTCCCCCATTCGGATTCCTCCGGATCAAAGCCCGTTAGCAGCTCCCCGGAGCTTTTCGCAGCTTTCCGCGTCCTTCGTCGCCTCTCGGTGCCAAGGCATCCACCGTCTGCCCTTAGTAGCTTGACCATAAACTGGTTTCAACTCAGCTACTGTAGGTTACCCTGTATTCACTTTTCAAAGATCATGCAGCCACCGGCTGCTGGCCCCATATCCGCTCCGGATATGAGCCCGGCAATCGGCACCTGGTGGAGGTGAACGGATTCGAACCGATGACCTCCTGCGTGCAAAGCAGGCGCTCTCCCAGCTGAGCTACACCCCCGATCTCCTACCTCGTGGTGGGCCTAACTGGACTTGAACCAGTGACCTCACGCTTATCAGGCGTGCGCTCTAACCGGAACTGAGCTATAGGCCCCCATCCAGACGGCAAAAGCCAGAAAACAGATTCCCTCTGCCCCCGACTGCTGACCTACAACAATCCCTCAAAACTGAATAGCGAGCGCGTGCGTAGAGGTTGACCTAGTCAGGCATATGCCGTCCTTCTAAAGGAGGTGATCCAGCCGCAGGTTCCCCTACGGCTACCTTGTTACGACTTCACCCCAATCATCAACCATACCTTGGTAGCCTGCCCCCCTTGCGGGTTAGCCCAGCTACTTCTGGTACAGCCAACTTTCGTGGTGTGACGGGCGGTGTGTACAAGGCCCGGGAACGTATTCACCGTGGCATGCTGATCCACGATTACTAGCGATTCCAACTTCACGG
This sequence comes from Thermodesulfobacteriota bacterium, assembly GCA_040755095.1. Lineage (NCBI taxonomy): Bacteria > Pseudomonadati > Thermodesulfobacteriota > Thermodesulfobacteriota bacterium. The sequence goes on along the minus strand of JBFMBH010000035.1, from coordinate 1,757 downwards.
AGTCGAGTTGCAGACTCCGATCCGGACTGAGACCGGCTTTACGGGATTCGCTACCCCTCGCAGGGTCGCTGCCCTTTGTACCGACCATTGTAGTACGTGTGTAGCCCTAGGCATAAAGGCCATGAGGACTTGACGTCATCCCCACCTTCCTCCGGTTTAACACCGGCAGTCCCCCTAGAGTGCCCAACTGAATGCTGGCAACTAAGGGCAAGGGTTGCGCTCGTTGCGGGACTTAACCCAACATCTCACGACACGAGCTGACGACAGCCATGCAGCACCTGTCTCCAGGCTCCTCTTGACGAGGCACTCCCAACTTTCATCAGGATCCCCGGGATGTCAAACCTAGGTAAGGTTCTTCGCGTTGCGTCGAATTAAACCACATACTCCACCGCTTGTGCGGGCCCCCGTCAATTCCTTTGAGTTTTAACCTTGCGGCCGTACTCCCCAGGCGGAGCACTTAATGCGTTAGCTACGGCACAGAAGGGGTCAACACCTCCTACACCTAGTGCTCATCGTTTACAGCGTGGACTACCAGGGTATCTAATCCTGTTTGCTCCCCACGCTTTCGCGCCTTAGCGTCAGTATTGAGCCAGGAAGTCGCTTTCGCCACAGGTATTCCTCCCGATATCTACGAATTTCACCTCTACACCGGGAATTCCACTTCCCCCTCTCATACTCAAGCCACGCAGTTTCAGATGCACTTCCACGGTTGAGCCATGGGCTTTCACATCTGACTTACACGGCCGCCTACGCGCCCTTTACGCCCAGTAATTCCGAACAACGCTCGCACCCTCCGTATTACCGCGGCTGCTGGCACGGAGTTAGCCGGTGCTTCCTTCAGTGGTACCGTCAAACCCAAAGCCTGTTCGACTCCAGGCCATTCTTCCCACTCGACAGGGCTTTACGATCCGAAGACCTTCTTCACCCACGCGGCGTCGCTGCGTCAGGCTTTCGCCCATTGCGCAAAATTCCTCACTGCTGCCTCCCGTAGGAGTCTGGTCCGTGTTCCAGTTCCAGTGTGGCGGATCATCCTCTCAGACCCGCTAACCATCGCGGCCTTGGTGAGCCGTTACCTCACCAACTAGCTAATGGTACGCAGGCTCATCCTGATACGGTAACATCTTCAGAGGTCACCTTTCCTCCCCAGGCCTCGCGACCCAAAAAGCTTATCCGGTATTAGCCCACCTTTCGGTAAGTTATCCCAAATATCAGGGTAGATTACCTACGCGTTACTCACCCGTGCGCCACTCTACTCGCAGGCCGAAACCCACTTTCGCGTACGACTTGCATGTGTTAGGCACGCCGCCAGCGTTCGTTCTGAGCCAGGATCAAACTCTCCAGTTTGATTCCCTACCGCCTGATTTGGGTCCCCCCAAAACAGACGCTCTCTCCAAAAGGGCCCTACGCACTCTCGCTATTCAGTTTTCAAGGATCGTTGACTCGGCCAGGACCGCTGTGGCCCCGCGAAGGAAATCAATATAGCTTCGCCCCCGCCCTGCGTCAATCACTTTTTTTTCGAGTGATCAACAATCGGTGCCGGTCGGCGAGGCCACGTATTTAGACGATTCCGTCCGCGATGTCAAGGCTGATTCCCACCCCTGGATATTCGATAACCGGGTAGCGCGACGAGCCGGTAGGGAGGACATGCAGCCCTTGCAGTGCCGGGACTGGTGGGAGGTGTGCCTCTGTCCGGGAGCGGAGGCTGGTTGGGAAGCGGCGGGAGGTCTGGCGCGGCTGTCGGTCGGCGGAGATCGACG
>JBFMBH010000034.1:9676-32096 GCA_040755095.1 Thermodesulfobacteriota bacterium | reverse complement strand
ACCTTCCAGATCAACCTGCCGCCGCTGCGGACAAGGTCCGGTGATGTCACGGAGCTGGCCTACGCCTTCATGAGCAGCTACTGCCGGGACCGGCGCGTCCCGGAGAAGGAATACTCCACCGAGTTTCTTCTGGTCCTGCGCCGCTACGACTGGCCAGGCAATGTCCGCGAGCTGTTCAGCTCCATCGAGCGCGCTTACGCCACCGCCACGGACAGCCCGGTGCTCCTGCCCATCCACCTGCCCACCAGCATCCGCATCCGGGCCCTGGAGAATATGAAGCAGAAGAGCAGCAAACCGGCGACCGGCGGGCGGGATGCCCCGGAAGCCGGCGGCCCGGCGCTGCCGCTGTCTCCTTTGCAGGAGGTGCGGGAGGCCGCGATCGAGAAGACCGAGCGGGACTATCTGCGCCGGCTGATGGCCGAAAGCCTCTCCATCGAGAGCGCCTGCCAGACCGCCGCCCTCTCCCGCTCCCGCCTGTACGCCCTGCTCAAGAAGTACCACATCCCGGCTGCCCATCCGTAAAGATCCCCTGCCCGACACGCCTGGCGCCGCCGGGGACGTGACGTCGGGTCGAATGTCCGGCTCGGCTGCCTCCCATCGTGTGCCCGGTGGTGCTGGCAGCATTCTTGCTGTCTATCGGACTGCGAGGCACCTGAAAGAGCCCTGGACGGGCCGCCGGCTGGTCCGCTTCCCATGTCGGGTGCCAGCGGATGACGAGAAGGAGGACACCTATGGACTGCAACATCAGGATAGCGGGTGAAGCCGGCCAGGGGGTTCAGACCACCGGCGATCTTCTGGTCGGCGCCTTCGCCCGCCTGGGGCTTCACATCCTGTCGGCGCAAAGCTACCTGTCCCGGGTCCGGGGCGGGGTGAACTGGTACGACATCCGGATCGGTGACCAGGAGCTCTTCTCCGGCCGGGAGGAGGCGGATCTGCTCGTGGCCCTGACCAGCGACGCCCTCTCCATCCTGCAGTCGGCCCTGACGCCGGAGGGCAAGGTCCTCTTCGACGGCACCGGCGAGGAGGCGGACTTCGCGTATGACCTGACCGGCGCGGCGAAGGAGGCCGGCGGCAGCGGGCTCATGGCCAACTCCGTGGCCGCCGGAGCCGTTTTCACCCTGCTGGACTACGGGCTGGACGCCCTCAAGGGCTATCTCGGCGATCAGTTCCGCAAGAAGGGCGCCGACATCATCGACAAGAACGAGCGCTGCGTGGAGCGTGGGGCGGCCTTGATGCAGATGCACCGCGGGGCGGTGCCGGGGCCCAGGCCCGGAGAGCCGCGGTTTGTGACCAGCGGCACCGAGGCGGTGGGGCTCTCAGCCGCCCGCTCCGGCGTCAAGCTGGTCTGCTCCTACCCCATGACGCCTTCCACCGGCGTCTTCACCTTTCTCGCCAACCATGGCCGGCCGTACGGGGTGCTGGTGGAGCAGGCCGAGGATGAGGTCGCGGCGATCAATGTTATCTGCGGCGCCACCTACGCGGGCGTGCCGGCCATGACCACCACCAGCGGCGGCGGCTTCGCCCTCATGGCCGAAGGGCTGTCCCTGGCCGGCATGATGGAGCTGCCGGTGCTGATTCTGCTCGGCCAGCGGCCCGGCCCGGCCACCGGGCTGCCCACCCGGACCGGCCAGCAGGATCTGCGGTTCGTCATCCACGCCGGCCATGGCGAATTCGCCCGGGCGGTCTTTGCCCCCGGTACCCCGGCCCAGGCCTTCGATCTCACCCGGCAGGCCCTCCTCACCGCCCACCGCTTCCAGACTCCGGTGATCCTGCTTCTCGACCAGTTCCTGGCCGACATGCAAAAGACCGGCAGCCGCCTGGACGATACCGCCGCCCCCATCGACCGGCACCTGGAGCTCGAGCCGGCCCCGGACTACCGGCGCTACCGGCTGACCGCGGACGGCATCTCGCCCCGGGCTATCCCTGGTGGACCCGCCCTGGTGGTCTCGGATTCCGACGAGCACAGCGAGGACGGCCACATCACCGAAAGCCCGTCCATGCGCCGCGCCCAGCAGGACAAACGGATGGCCAAGCTGACCGGCATGACGGCAGAGGCCGTCCCGCCGGAGTATTACGGCGCAAGAGCGGCCCGCCAGCTGCTCATCGCCTGGGGCTCCACCTATGGACCGGCCCGGGAGGCGGTGGATCTCGTGAACGCCGATGGCGGCCGCGCCGCCCTCCTCCACTTCTCCCAGGTCTGGCCGCTCCGCCCGGCCGCGGTGGACGAGGTCCTTGCCGCCGCCGACGTCTCTCTCCGGGACGGGGTGCGGGTGACCAGCGTCGAGGGCAACTGCACCGCCCAGTTCGCGTCACTGCTCCGGGAGCACGGGATCTTCGGCGATTGCGACCGGATCCTGCGCTACGACGGCATGCCTTTCACCGCCAACGAGATTGCACAGAGGCTTGCGCCATGATCGACCTGGATTTCGGCAACGAGATCGCCTGGTGCCCGGGGTGCGGCAACTTCCCGATCCTGAAGGCCCTGGACGAGGCCCTGGAGGAGGTCGCGGTGGACCGCCGGCAGCTGGTGCTGGTCTCCGGCATCGGCCAGGCCGCCAAGCTGCCCCACTACACCAGGGCCAATGTCTTCAATGGCCTCCACGGCCGGGCGGTGCCGGCCGCCTTCGGCATCAAGCTCGCCAACCACGAGCTTGAGGTGGTCATCCACAGCGGCGACGGCGACATGTACGGCGAGGGCGGCAACCACCTGGTCCACGCCATGCGCCGCAACATCTCGGTCAAGGCCTTTGTCCACAACAACCAAGTCTACGGCCTCACCAAGGGCCAGGCCTCGCCCACCTCCGACCTGGGCATGGTCACCAAGCTGCAGGTGGACGGGGTGAAGGCCAGGCCCTTCAACCCGATGGCCAGCGCCGTCGCCGCCGACTGCTCGTTCGTGGCCCGGGCCTTTGCCGGCGACCGCGAGCATTTGCGGCAGATGATGGCTGCGGCCTTGCGCTGCCGGGAAGGCTTTGCCCTCCTCGACATCCTGCAGCCCTGCGTCACCTTCAACAAGGTCAACACCTTCAAATGGTACCGGGAGCGGGTACGCCGCATCGACCCGGGCCACGATCCGTACGACCGGGCAGCCGCCTTCGCCCTGGCCGAAGAATGGGGCATGACCATCCCCATCGGCATCATCTACCGCAGCCAGCGCCCCGGCTACGAGTCCCAGCTGCCCGTTCTGGCGCAAGGCCCCCTGGTGAGCCAGGCCGGGCCGCCGCAGGCCTGAGCCGACCGGAATGGTGCACCGCCAAACGCGGGGCGCGCCAACACAAGTGTCCGCCGGAAACTTGGGCATCAGCTGGCAGTCCCGGTCCTGGACGCAGGAATCCCTGCCTCGGCCACGAAGGCTTCCAGCACCGGGGGATCAAGGTCCAAGGCCTCATGGCCAAAGGTGTCGATATGGAAGAGGATGGCCGAGCGCACATCTGCCATCGCGGCCTCATAGGTGTCCCCCTGTCCCACGACCACCCCTTTGAGGCCGAGGGGATAGGCCACATAGCCGTCAGGGTGCTTCTCCACGATCACCTTCACACTTTCCATCATCACACCTCCCGGACAGCAGCCGCCCCGCCGCCTCTGCTGCTGGGTAACCCTATGCCCCGTTCGGCAGCCCAGTCAAGGACCAGCCTCTCCGCAGCCGCAAAAAAAGGGGGAAGACGCCCGTCTTCCCCCGGCCCTTATGCAGTTGTCCTGGCGCAGGCTCTCGTGCTCAACCGTTGTCACCCTCCGAAATCATAGTCGACATGGACGTCGCCGCTCTCGCTCAGAGACAGGCGCGGCCTGCCGACCACATCCGTACCGGACATCCATTCGCCGGTGGGGCAGGTGGTCTTCAGCTCGGTGATCCGGGCATCCAGCTCGGCAAGCAGGATATGCAGCCCCTCGATCTGCGGGCTGACCCGATACTTGTCGATGGAAGGCGCCCGATCGAACTGACCACTCACCTTGGCCAGCTCTTCCCGCCAGCCATTCAGCTCCATGTTCAGACTGGTGCAGAACTCCGCAGTGTTCATGATAGCCTCCTCATTACCGCAACGGGCAATGCATCGGGATGCACTCCTTCTTCTCGTTTATGCCTTAAACGGGTAAGTACGGCCCATGGTGCAGTCAATGGCAATGGCCACCTTCCTGCAGAATCCGGACGGAGCCCGGCCATCCCCTGCACAAGCTGGGAAAAGATCAGATATCGACCGCAGGCCTGACCGGCGTCGTTCCGGCCGGTACCGGCCCTGTGCCGGGATTGGCTCCCCAGCTAGCCGGCCCGGAGGACGCGCTTGTCGCCCACCCGGATGGTGAGCTTGATCCGGTCGAAGTATTCCAGGAGGGGGATGGAGAACTTGCGGGTGAGGCCGGAGAGCTCTTTGAAGCCGCCGGCGTCGATCTCGCCGTGCTCCTTGAGAAAGCCGGCCAGGCGCTGGTGGATGTCCGCCAGGGGGGCGTGGTGGTAGAAGAGGTCCTCCTTGACCTTGACCAGGGTGCCTTCCCGGAAAAGGACCTCCAGCATCTCCTTGAAGGACTGGGGCGGCACCTGGGCCAGGGCGGCCTGGGCCTCCTTGAGGGTGGGGGGGGCGAGACCGGCCTCCCGGTACAGGGTCGCCAGGGCCTGCCGGAAGCCTTCTTCATCCTCCTTGAGGGAGACCCGGTGGCTGGCCAGGCGGACATCGGCGCCGTCCACGGCCACGGTGCCAGCCTGGGTCAGCTCCTGCAGCAGGAACTGGAAGATGCGGCCGTCCAGCTTCGGGGACAGGCGGTAGCGCAGCTCTTCCTTGGAGATGCCGGGCTTGAGGGGACTGTCGCGGTGGAAGACCGCCAGCGCCTCGGCAGCCCGGGTCTTGAGATCGGCATAGACGCTGGCGTCCAGGAGGCGCTGCCGCTCGCCGGAGACGACCACGATGCGGCGGCTGCCCACCGCCGGGTCCAGGAGGCGGGCCAGCTTCTTGCCGAACAGGGCCAGTCGTACCGCCAGCTCCTCGTGGGTGAGGCCGTTCACCCCGGCCTCCCGGAGATGGAAGCGGGCCAGCTCCTCGGTGACGCCCTGGCGGTAGAGGGCAAAGGCCTCAAGATTACCGGCCCGGAAGCGGCGGCGCCGGCGGGGGGCGGTGCTCTCTATGACGCCGCCGCCCAGGGTGGTCACCGGCGAATAGGAGCGGACCACATAGCGGTCGCCGGGCCAGACCGCCACCGGTCGCTCCAGGAAGAGCTGCACCGGTGCCGACTCGCCGGGGGCCAGCTCCTCGGTCTCCAGGAGGACCATGCGGGCCAGGACCTCGTCGGTGCCCACATGCACCCGGATCCGGGTCCGGCTCTTGAGGCTCTTCTTGTGGCGGGAAAGGAGCAGAAAAACCGCGTCCAGGATCCGGGAGGGCACCAGGGTGCCGGGTGTCGCCACCACCTCGCCCCGGTGGATCGCCTCCTTGTCCACCCCCTGCAGGTTGATGGCGGTGCGGGCCCCGGCCACCGCCTCCGCTGCCTCCTCACCGTGGACCTGGATGCCCCGGATCCTGGCCGCCAGGCCCGAGGGCAGGATCGCCACCGGCTCACCGGTCCGGATGCGGCCGGAGATGGCGGTTCCGGTCACCACGGTGCCGAAGCCCTTCATGGTGAACACCCGGTCCACCGGCAGCCGGAAGGGTCCGGACGCCTCGGCCAGGGTCATGCCCCGGACCAGCTGATCCAGGGCGGAGAGCAGCTCCGGCAGCCCCTCGCCGGTGACCGAGGAGACCGGGATCACCGGCCGGCCTTCCAGGAAGGTGCCGGCCACGAAGTCCGCCACCTCGCTTTCCACCAGCTCCAGCCAGTCGGCGTCCACCATGTCCTTCTTGGTGACCACCACCAGGCCGTGCGCCAGGCCCAGCAGGCTGCAGATCTCCAGATGCTCCCGGGTCTGGGGCATGATCCCCTCGTCGGCGGCAATGATCATGACCACCAGATCCATGCCGCCGGCGCCGGCCACCATGTTCTTGACAAAGCGCTCGTGGCCGGGCACGTCGACGATGCCCAGCCGGATGCCACAGGGCAGATCGAGATGGGCAAAGCCCAGCTCGATGGTGATGCCCCGCTCCTTCTCCTCCTTCAGCCGGTCGGTGTCGACCCCGGTCAGGGCCTTGACCAGACTGGTCTTGCCATGGTCCACATGCCCAGCGGTGCCGAGGATGACCTCCTTCTTCACGGCAGCCAGTCCCCGGCCAGGTAAGGATTGTCCTGCAGCTCCTCGCCGATGGTGGAGCGCTCGCCGCCATAGTCATGGCCAGGCCAGACGATGGTCGCCGGCGGCAGGCCCCGCAGCTTCTCGCCCAGGGAGCGCTCAAGGGCTCGCTCCGAGCCGCCCGGAAAGTCGGTGCGGCCGACGCCGCCCACAAAAAGGGTGTCACCGGTGAAGAGCTGGCCGTGGCCATAGAGGCAGATGCTGCCCGGGGTATGGCCAGGGGTGTGCAGGACGGTGAAGGTCAGGCTGCCGGTGGTGATGGTGTCGCCGTCCCTGACCCGGGTGTCCGCCGGCGGCGAGAAGGGCATGCCCAGGCCGGAGAAGAAGGTCCGGATCTCGGGTCGGGCAAAGAAGGCATCGTCGTCGGCATGCATGACGATGCGGGCCCCGGTCTTCTCCTTCAGGACGGCGTTGGCCGCCACATGGTCCGGATGGGCATGGGTGCAGACGATGGCGTCGATGACCAGATCCAGCCGCTTGATCGCCGCCAGGATGCGGTCCTCATCGCCGCCCGGATCGATGATGAGGCCGTGCCGGGTCTCGCTGCAGGCCACCAGGTAGCAGGAGACCGCCAGCGCCCCCACCGTGAGCTTCTCGATGATCATGCTGCCGCTCCCGCCGCTGCCGGCCTGCGGGGCGGCAGGATGGTCTCGACGGCGCTGACCACCCGGTCAAACGCCTGGCCGGTAACCGAATCCGGCTGGGAGGCCAGATAGGGCTGGCCATCGTCGCCGCCGGTCACCACCAGGGGGTCCAGGGGGATGCGGCCCAGGAAGGGCAGATCGAAGGCAGCGGCGGTCTCCTCCCCTCCCCCCTTCTTGAAGATCTCCACCGTCTCGCGGCAATGAGGGCAGACAAAGCCGCTCATGTTCTCCACCAGGCCCAGGACATCCAGGGCCACATGGCGGCAGAAGTTGATGGACTTGCGCACATCCGCCAGGGCCACCTCCTGGGGCGTGGTGACGATAAGGGCGTGACCGTCCTTCATGAGCTGGGCCACGGTGAGGGGCTCGTCGCCGGTGCCGGGCGGCGCGTCGATGACGAGATAATCCAGCTCCCCCCAGTCGACGTCGGAGATGAACTGGCGGATGGCCTGCATCTTCAGGGGCCCCCGCCAGATGATCGCCTCGTCCCGGTCCCGCATCAGGTACTCCAGGGAGATGACCTTGAGGTTGTCGCCGGCACGCATGGCGGGCAGGAGGCCGCCGGCCGGGGCCTCCTGCAGGCTCTCGGCCAGGCCCAGCATCCGGCAGACATCCGGCCCGTGCAGATCCACGTCCATGAGGCCCACCTGATGGCCGCGGCGGGCCAGGGCCAGGGCCAGATTGGTGGCCACGGTGCTCTTGCCCACCCCGCCCTTGCCGCTCATCACCAGGATCTTGTGGCGGATACGCCCCAAAGAGGCGGTGATGGCCAGATCCTGCATGGCCTGCGCCGCCTTGGGCGAGCCGCAGCTCGACCCTTTGCTGGCGCATCCCTTGCTGCTGCACGTTGACATGAGGCTTTCTTCCTCCGACAGATTGGGGTTGGGCCGTGCCCGGCCAGGCGGTTCAACATAGTGCCTTTGCCACCGATCCGCAACGGCTTAACGACGATGGCCCTGGCCGCAAGCGCGCCTGCCGCCAGGAGGCGGCCGCGGCATTGACAGCCCGGTCCCGGGACACTAGACTGCGCCGTGAAAAGCGAATATCGAATGGCGAACAAGGAATGTCCAACCGCAGAAGGGACCGGTAGGGGCTGATCCGATAACGTCAACATCCAGTCCCTTCGGACTTCGATATTCCTTGTTCGATATTCTGCGGTTCGTCCCCCCCCCATGCACCCTCCCCTGAACAGGCGCTGCTTCGTCAATCTCCCCTACTCCTGGCTCCGCCGCGGCTTCTTGGAGCGGTTCTGCCAGGAAGGGCTGCAGCCGGAGATCGGCCTCGATGGCGATGTCCTCGGCAAGACAGCGCGCCGGGACTTCCAGGCGGCCGCTGACCGGCTGGCGGCAGCCGGTCTTGCCTGCACCCAGCACGCCCCGTTTACGGACCTCTTTCCCGGCAGCAGCTCGGCGCCGCAGCGGGCCCACGCCCGCCAGCGGCTGTGCCAGGCCCTGGAGCTGGTGCCGATCTTTGGCCCCCGGGCGGTCATCTGCCACCTGGGCACCCGGGGCCTCCATCCCGGCCTGCCGGCGACCGACTGGCTGGGGTACAGCCTGGAGCTGTGGCAGGAGATGCTCGCCGCGACGGAGCCTTCCGGGGTGCCGATCATGCTGGAGAACACCTATGAGCCGGACGGCCGCTATCACCGGGCGGTCTTCGAGGCCATCGCCTCGCCGCGCCTGGGCTTCTGCCTGGACGTGGGGCATGCCCTGGCCATGGCCAACCGGCCGCCCGCGGCCTGGCTGGCCGAGCTTGCGCCCTGGCTCGGCCACCTCCACCTGCACGACAACCACGGCTCCCGGGACGAGCATCTGGCCATCGGCCGGGGGCTCATTGATTTCCCGGATCTGTTCCGGCGCCTTGCCGGCTGGCCGCGGCCCCTGGGCCTGACCCTGGAGCCCCACACCGAGCCCGATCTGTGGCAGTCCCTGACCACGCTCGCTGCCATGCCGGAATTTGCGGCCCTCCTGGCCACGCCCGAGCCGTCCACCCCAACGTCCAGCCCCACCCGCCCATGACCACCGCCCCGGTAAGCGACTTCGTCCATCTTCATGTCCATTCCGAGTACAGCCTCCTGGACGGCGCCATCCGCCTCCCCAGCCTGGTGAATCAGGCCAAGGCCTTCAGCCTGCCGGCAGTGGCCCTCACCGATCACGGCACCATGCACGGGGCACTGGAGTTTTACGAGCGGGCCACCAAGGCGGGACTGAAGCCCATCATCGGCTGCGAGCTGTACGTCGCCCCGGGCAGCCGGCGGGAGCGCCAGGCGGCCAGCGCCTCCGAGGCGGCCTTCCACCTGGTGCTCCTGGCCATGAACAAGGCCGGCTACCAGAACCTCATCCATCTGGCCAGCATCGCCCAGCTGGAGGGCTTCTATTACAAGCCCCGCATCGACAAGGAGGTGCTGGCCCAGCTCAACGAAGGCCTCATCGCCCTCACCGCCTGCCTGCATGGCGAGATCCCCCACGCCATCCTGGGGGGCCACCTGGAGGCCGGCCGCAAGCACCTGGCCGAATACCGGGCCATCTTCGGGGATCGCTTCTATCTGGAGATCCAGGAGAACGGCCTGCCGGAGCAGGCGATCGTCAACCAGGGCCTGAAGACCCTGGCCCGGGAGACCGGCGTGCCCCTGGTGGCCACCAACGACTGCCATTACCTGACCCGGGAGGAGGCCCATGCCCACGAGGTGCTCCTCTGCGTGCAGACGGGCAAGACCATCCAGGACCAGGGTCGCTTCCGCTTCTCCACGGACCAGCTCTACTTCAAGTCCCCGGCCGAGATGATCGCCCTGTTCGCCGACTGCCCGGAGGCCATCGCCGCCACCCGCGAGATCGCCGAGCGCTGCCATCTGGAGCTCTCCTTCGGCCAGCACCACTTCCCCATCTTCCCGGTGCCGGAGGGCGAGAGCCTGGAAAGCGTCTTCGAGGCCGAGACCCGCCAAGGGGCCGAGGTGCGGCTCCAGGAGCTGGCCGGCCGCGGCCAGCTGACCGCGGAGCTGGAGAAGACCTACCGGCATCGGCTGGACATGGAGATCGACGTCATCCGGAAGATGGGCTTTGCCGGCTATTTCCTGATCGTCGCTGATTTCATCAACTGGGCCAAGAAGCGGGACATCCCGGTGGGCCCCGGCCGGGGCTCCGGCGCCGGCAGCCTGGCGGCCTACTGCCTCAGGATCACCGATCTCGATCCCATCCCCTACGGCCTCATCTTCGAGCGCTTCCTCAATGTGGAGCGGAAAAGCCTGCCGGACTTCGACGTGGACTTCTGCCAGGAGCGGCGGGGGGAGGTGATCCGCTACGTGCAGGAGAAGTACGGTGGCGAGGAGCACGTGGCCCAGATCATCACCTTCGGCAAGATGAAGGCCCGGGCGGTGATCCGGGACGTGGGCCGGGCCCTGGGCATGCCCTTCGCCGATGTGGACCGGATCGCCAAGCTGGTGCCCGAGCAGCTCAAGATCACCATCCGGGACGCCCTGGAGCAGGAGCCACGGCTCAAGGACGCCCAGGCCCGGGATCCCCAGACCGCCGAGCTTCTGGCCATTGCCCAGGTGCTGGAGGGCCTGCCCCGCCACACCTCCACCCATGCCGCCGGCGTGGTGGTCTCTCCGGGCCCGATCTGGGAGTACCTGCCGGTCTGCCGGGGCAAGGACGGCGAGATCCTGACCCAGTACGACATGAAGTACACGGAGAAGACCGGGCTCATCAAGTTCGACTTCCTGGGCCTCAAAACCCTCACCGTCATTGATCGGGCGGTGAAGCTCATCGGCCGGGAGCAGGGCCGGCCCCTGGACATCGCCGCCATCCCCCTCGACGATCCCAAGACCTACGATCTCTTGTGCCGGGGCGATGCCCTGGGGGTCTTCCAGCTGGAGAGCTCCGGCATGCGGGCACTCCTCACCAGCATGCGGCCGGAGCTCTTCACCGATCTGGTGGCCCTGGTGGCCCTCTACCGGCCGGGGCCTCTGGACAGCGGCATGGTGGACACCTTTGTCGACACCAAGCACGGCCGCAAGCCGGCCGCCTACCCTTTGCCCCAGCTGGAGCCGGTGCTGGAGGAGACCTACGGCGTCATCGTCTACCAGGAGCAGGTGATGAAGATCGCCAACATCCTGGCCAACTACTCCCTGGGCGAGGCGGACATCCTGCGCCGGGCCATGGGCAAGAAGGATCCGGAGGTGATGAAGGCGGAGAAGGGCCGCTTTTTGGCCGGGGCCGAGGCCAACCGGGTCCCCCGGGACAAGGCGGAGCATGTCTTCGACCTGGTGGAGAAATTCGCCGGCTACGGCTTCAACAAGTCCCACTCCGCCGCCTACGCCCTGGTGGCGTACCAGACCGCCTATCTCAAGGCCCATTACCCGGCCCAGTTCATGGCCGCCCTCCTGTCCTGCGACATGAACAACACGGACAAGGTGGTCCTGTACATCAACGAGTGCAAGGACCATGGCATCGAAGTCCTGCCGCCGGACATCAACGAAAGCGATCAGGACTTCACCGTGGTGGGGGGGAGGATCCGCTTCGGCCTGGCGGCGGTGAAGAACGTCGGGGGCAGCGCCCTGGAGTCCATCACGGAGGCCAGAAGCCAGGACGGCCCCTTCGCCTCCCTGGAGGAATTCTGCGCCCGGGTGGACTCCCGGCGGGTCAACCGGCGGGTGATCGAAAGCCTGATCAAGGCCGGCGCCTTCGACTCCCTGGGGGGAAGAAGGCCCCAGTACCTGGCCATCCTGGACCAGGCCCTGGAGCAGGCCCAGGCGGCGCAGCGGGACCGGCAGAGCGGCCAGCTGTCCCTGTTCGCCGCCCTGCCCGAGACCACCACCGCCGACGTCCTGGCCATCCCGTTGCCGGCGGTGGAGGAATGGCCGGACAAGCTGCGCCTGGCCCAGGAGAAGGAGACGGTGGGCTTCTATCTCACCGGCCATCCCCTGGACAGCTTCCGGGAGGACCTGAAGGCGGTCACCGATGCCGACTGCCTGGGGCTTGCGGAATGGCCGGAGAACGGGCTGGTGCGGGTGGGCGGCCTGGTGCGCACCCTCAAGGAGCACAAGTCCAAGAAGGGCGACCGGATGGGGTTTGTCACCCTGGAGGACCTGTCCGGCAGCATCGAGGTGGTGGTCTTCCCCGAGGTGTTCGCCCGCTCAGCCCACCTTCTGACCACCGAGGAGCCCATCGTCGTCCTGGGGATTGCCAAGAGGGACGACCGGGAGGAGCGGGAGGAGAAGGCGGTGAAGATCATCGCCGAGGCGGTGGACTCGGTAGCCGAGGCCCGGAAGAGGTACACCGAGGGGGCCCGCATCGTCCTTGACCCCCGGCAGGTGGATCGCGGCCGGCTCACTGCCTTGAAGGGCCTCCTCTACCGCCACCCCGGCCCCTGCCCGGTGGCGATGACCGTCCATTTCGACGGCCGGGGCGAGGTGGACATCAGCATGCCCGAGGATCTGGCCATAGGCCCCAGCCGGGACCTCACCCAGGAGGTCAACCGCCTCCTGGGCTACCCGGCCATCCGCTACAGCCGCAAATCGGTGGAGGCCTGCCGGCCGGCCCCCACCAACGGCCGCCGGGGCGGAGGGCGGCGGCCGGAGATGGCCCAAGGGTAGCCTCAGCAGACAAGCCCCCGGGAAGCTCCGGATTGCCTCCAGCCTATGCCGCTGTCTTGAGACTGACCCGCATGCCGGCTCTTGTTGCAAGAGTGATGAGCATTTCCAGACTGAATCTCTCCCATTTACCTCCTGCAAGGTCGGAAACCCTGGACTGACTCACGCCAAGTATCGCGGCCGCTTGGGCCTGCGTCAGCTCCTTGGCCTTGATGAACTTTCTGAGATCTGACATAAGGTCTGCCCGCATTTGAAGAATAGCGGCTTCGTCTGGAGAAAACCCAAGATCGGCAAATACGTTCCCGGAAGAGTCAAGAATCTCCTCATTCATAGGCTACCCTCCAATCTGTTTGTATCTCTTGCTGGCCAATTCGATATCTTGACGGCTGGTTCTTCTCGTCCTCTTCTTAAAGGAATGAAGGACGTAGACTGCGCCGTGCAGTTTCGCGACATAGATCACGCGCCACTCGCCCAACACATGAATGCGAATCTCTCTTGCACCCGGACCGATGGCCTGCATTGGTCTCCAATCACTTGGATCAAGCCCATTTTGAACTGCCCGGAGCTCGAAGCCAGCGGCCCGGCGGGCTTCATCCGGGAAGTTGCGAAGATCGTCCAAGCTGGACCCCAAGAATCTTAACGGCTTCATATTCACCAGACAATTTCATGAGTTTTTGAATACGTGCCCCCCGAATGATCGCCCCCCCATCAAGCCGCCAGCACGCCGCGCAGCCAGCGGAAGCCGAAGCGCAACAGGGCCTCGTCGCCGGCCAGCTCCTGGCGCTCCCGCCTGGACAGGCGCATCGATTCGAGGATCTGGTGGTCCGCCAGGTAGATCCGGAAGAGATCCAGGTTGTAGCAGACCATGAAGGCCACCTTCTGTCTGGGGCCGTAGGCGCCTTCCCCCTGCCAGGGGTTGCCGGCAAACAGGGTGTCCATCTCGGTCCACAGGTCGTTCATGGTGTTGAAGTCCAGAAGGCGCTGATCCCGGAGCCAATCCCGGACGGTCCAGGACCGATCCTCGCCATGGCCCAGGCAGTATGGATGCCGCTTCAGGAAGTAGTGGTCCCGGGGCTGGCCCCGGCCGGGGCTGCGGTCCACCGCCCGCTCCAGGGGATAGGTGCGGCAGGCGGTGGGCCGATCCTCGTAGACCGTGCAGCCCCCCTCCCCCAGAAAGGGACAGGTGTGCTCGGCGTTGTCCGCCATGCGCAGGAACAGGGTGGGGAAATACGGATTGGCGCCCCGGCCGGCCACGGTGTGGCGCTCGAGCAGCTCCCCTGAGGAGAGCCCCAGGGCCTTCTTGAGGCGGAGGACATCGTAGGGGTAGAGGATGAGCTCCTGCCGGCGGCAGCAGGCCATGAAGCAGGCAAGACCAGGGTGGCAGGCGAACTGGAAGGTGCCCTTGCCCAGGGGCTCCATGCCCTGGGGAAACACCTTGCCGTCTTCCGGTTGGACCATAAGGATCAAGACCTCCAGGCAGTGATGGCAAAAGGAGACCGAGGCCGGCGGCTGGCCTATCAGGGCCAAACCGGCTCATACAGCGAAGAGGCGGCCCGGCGCCTGGCGGCCCAGGCCGGCCTGATCGTGGAGCTGGTGCCGGCGGTGAGCGCCGCCGGGGTGCGGGCCGCCCTGACCACCGGCTCGGCCGAGCTGGGGGTGGTAGCCCGCCGGAACAGCAGCGCCGGACCGGTGGCGGAGACCGTCCAGGCCCTGCAGGGTCTGACCTTCCAGGTGACGGCCAGCCTCTGGCTGCCGATCCGCCACTGCCTGGCGGTTCGGCCAGGGACCAGTCGTCTTGCGGACATCCGGCAGATCGCCTCCCACGAGCAGGCCCTGGCCCAGTGCCGGGACACCCTGGCCCGCCTGCTGCCCGCTCGCCCCCTGATCGCGGTGGCGGACACCGCCCTGGCGGCCCAGGACCTGGCCCAGGGGATCCTGTCCCCGGACACCGCCGTGCTCTGTTCCGCCGCGGCCTGCCGCCTGCATGGCCTGACCGCCCTGGCCGCCGATCTGGCCGACCGGCCGGACAACGCCACCCTGTTCTGGCTGCTGCGCCTGGAGCCCGGCCCAGATCCGGCGGACGACCGGCCCCTGGAGGCCTGCCTCAGGAACGGGGGCCGTAGAGGGCCTGGTACTTGGCCTGGAGGTCGGCCAGCCGGCTGCCATACTCCAGGCGGCCGGCCAGCAGGGCCGAGGCCGGCACCTCGTCCGACAGGGTGTCGATGGCCGGCCGGATATCGATGCCGTGGCGGTTCAGGGTCCGGTCGTTGGCCTGATCGAGGATCAGGACCGCGTAGTACCGGGCCAGGAGGCGCAGCTCCGGCTTGCGGCGGGCCAGGTAGGCGTTGCCCCCCAGGGTGTTCAGAAAGAAGCCGGCATACTCATAGAGCTGGGCCACAGTGGGCCGGATGGCCAGCTGTGTGTCCTGGCACGCCTCGCCCAGCAGCACCCATTCCCAGAACAGGGCCAGGGCCGGCTCCACCAGGTCCCGCTCCTGGTCCAACACCGTGCGTACCAGGGTGAGGTCCTTGGCCCCCAGGAGACGGAAGAAATGGGTGGCGTTCGCCAGCAGGCCAGCCAGATCGTCGGTCTCCCGCACCGCTGGCGGCGGCGCGGCCAGGGCCCTGGTCGCCAGGGCACTGAAGAAGGCCTCGCTGCCCCCGGCCAGACCCGCCGCCTGGATGTAGTCCAGGCCATCGAGATAGGCAAACAGGCTGCGGATGCGGCCCGCCAGCTCCCGGCAGCGCTGGGCCGGCTCCACGACCGGCTCCGCGGCCGGCGGCTCCGGGCCGGCACCGAAGACCGCACCCAGCCGCGCCGCCCGGTCAGCCTCGGCGCCCGCACCCCCCGGCCCGGCCAGGGCCGCCTCCAGGGCCGCGACCTTCCTCTCCAGGCCATCCACCCGCCCCTCCCAGCGGCTCCGCTCCTGCTGCACCGCCGGGGCACTGAGGCGGGTGAGAATCCAGTCGCGCTGCCAGACCACCAGGGCAAAAAGCACGGCCAGAGCCAGAAACGGCCAGAGGGCGGGACCTCGGCGAACGGGATGCATGCAGGCATCTCCCAGGACAGATTCCGAAGGGAGAAGGGACCGGTAGCTGACGTTTCAGATCAGTTCTTGCCGGTCCCTTCTGCGGTTGGACATTCCTTGTTCGATATTCGATATTCGCTGTTCAGTGGCCATCCTTTATCACAGGGGCCGTGGCCTGACAACCGGATTCCCGAGGCGCCGCTGGTCAGGGCTCGCGGCGTCGCTGGGCGCCGGTGCCGGGTGGCTCGGGACGCGGCAGCGGCTCGGCCAGGGCCGGCTTGGCCTGGAAGGGCGTGTAGAGGGGGTCGCCCACCAGGATCTGGCGCCAGGAGACGTGGGGCAGGCTGCGGAAGTAGACCTCCAGGAGGGGCAGCCGGCCGGTCATGAGCAGCGGGAAGAAGTGATCCGGCAGGGGAAAGGACTCCAGGTAGGGCTCGGCCACCGGCCCGATGGTGGCGGCGACGCCCTCCTCCAGCAGGCGCTTGGCCCAGACCTGGCTGCCCGCCTGCCGCAGGGTCCTGGCCTCCGAGGAGGCGACGTGGAAGGCCACCGCCCCCCGCTGCCAGGTAAAGGCATCCACATACTGGGCCCGGGAGTACCAGCCGACATAAAGGGCCGCGTCCGGGCAGTCGCCAGGGCCGAAAAGCTCGGGACGGCTGTCCAGGCGCACCGGCATGGCGCCCTTGTCCTGGACCACCTCGGCCAGACGCCGCAGATGGGCATCGTACCAGGGATAGCTGCCGGCGGCCGGCTCCCCGGTCAGGTCCCGGGCATCGATGCAGAAGGTGCCGGCCAGGCCCTGGGCCTCCACTGCCAGGGCGTCGTCCACCAGCCGCCGTACCAGGGTGGGACTGGGTCCGTCGAGCCGCCCCACCATCACCGCCTGCTCCAGCAGGCCGGCTACGACAGGCAGCTCCCGGTAGGCATCGTGGAAGGGATTGGGCAGCCACTGGGCGGTCTGATAGGCCTCCACGGCCACCAGCACCAGCTCGCTGTCCACCGCTGCCCCGGGCCGGGGCTCGGCATAGACCCCGGCCAACCCCTCCCAGAAGGAGAGCTCCCCCAGGAGGCCATCGGTGAGTCGCACCAGGGACGCCCGGGCCAGGGCCTCGCTGGGCAGGGTGCCGAGAAAGGACTGGCGCTGCCAGTCGGCCCGCAGGATCGCCACCAGGCGCACCAGCTCCTGGGGCGACCGGCCGGCGGGACCGGGCTCCGGGGCTTGCTGCAGGATGCCGGCTGCGGCCGGGGTGAGACCGGTCAGGCGCAGGGCCAGGGAGGCCGCCTCCCTGGCCTGGTCGGCGGCTGCCGGGCTTGCGGCCGGGCTGGCCAGCAGGCGACCGGCTTCCACCAGCAGCGGCCGCAGCCGCTCCGCCTGCACCGGCGCGGCCGCCTCCGGCTCCGGTTGCCAGGGCGGGCTGCCATGGCCGGAGGCGGCCAGCAGCACGGACAGGCGGCTGCCCAGGCCGGCGAAGAGGCCGGCGACCTGCCGGCGCTGCTCCGCCAGGAGAGAACGGCTGGTATCAGCGGCGGTCTGGTCCCGGATGCGCAGGGGCACGCCGTGCACCAGCAGCACCGCCGGCCGGCGGCCGGCGGCCCGCAAGGCTGCCACCGCGGCCCGCACCGGCGGCACCAGGGCGTCCTCGTAGTCCTGGCGGCTGATCTCTTCCTCCGGGCTCACCTCCACCGGGCAGAGGTTGGCCAGGGGCACCTCCCTCTTCTCGGCGTAGTAGCGGGCCAGACCCTCGCTGGCCGGGTGACGGCGGTTGTAGACCACCGCCAGATCGGCAGCGCTGAGGGCCAAGGCCGAAAGCGGCACGGCCAGGAGCACCAGGAGACCGGCCGCCAGGCCCGCTGGCCGGGCGGCCATGGCGGCCGGCCGCCGCCTCACTTGCCGGCCTTCCCCAGGTAGAGGGTCTGGAATTCCTGGAGCAGCGCCCGCAGGCTGGTAACCGCGGCAGGGTCGGTGGTCTGTTTGCACTTCATGGCCCCTGCCAGCATGCCGTGCAGCAGCGCCAGCTGGCGCTCGTACTGGGGCATGTCCGGCTTGATGCGCTGGGTCAGGAAGTATTGGCTTGCGATCTCCTGGAAGGCGGTGGCGTGCTCCTCCTTGTTGACCACCCAGCGGATCAGCTGGTTGCTGTTGCCGCCCTCCGCCTTCTCCAGCTCCTGGATCTGACCCATGGCCTTCTCGATGGTGGTCAGGTGCTCAGCCAGCAGATTGAAACGGATCTCATCCCCGTAGATGCCGCAGGGGATCTCGCAGTGGGCCCAGGCAGCACCCGTCAAGCCGATCGCCAGCGCCCAAGCCATGCCGAACACGATGCCGATGCGTCCCATGGTTGCACCTCCGTTGTGTGGGTGGTCGCCCGACCGGCGAGGGCTGGCGCCAGCCGCCAGGCCAGCCGTCCAGGCAGGTCGATTACACAACGGGCTGTCCGGGAATGTCAAGGCAGGGACGGCCAGCCGACTGGTCTGGCCGGCGCAGCCGGTGGGGAGTTGTCAGGGCAGGACCGTGGGAGATAGAATGCAACGGCTCAGAGCAGAATACGGCCGCAGCCAGGGACCGCTGGTCGAGGCCCCCTTGCGGCAGTCTGGTCAGGGATGCCATGAGCCCGCAAGGCATCGGACATGCACGCCTCAGGAGAAGGAGAATCGCGATGGGTATCGTGGATACGCGGAGGAGAATTCACAGCACTATCGATGCGATGGCACCGGAAAAGCTCGATGCCGTGCTCACCTTTCTGGAGGATTTGCAGCGGAGCAGTGAGGACGAAACCGCCATGCTGCTGGACGAGCCAGGCTTCATGGAGGAGTATCGACAGGCGAAAAAAGACATTCGCACCGGCAAGACCGTAAGCTTCAAGGCGATCCGCCGCGATGTATGAGATCGAGCTTTCCCGGAAGGCGGCCAGATTCTACGAGAGGGCCGATGCGGAGACCGTCCGTCGTCTGCATGCCGCCTTTGACCGGTTGGCCGCGGACCCCTTTCACCATTACAGCATCAAGCCGCTCTCCGGCGATCTGCAAGGCAGCTTCCGGCTACGGGTCGGTGACATGCGCATCGTCTATTCCGTATCGACGGCGGCAAGAATCGTGTTTGTCGAGGTCATCGCCTTCCGCGGCGATGTGTACAAGAAGTGGCCGGGCGCTCTCACCTGCCCGGCGCTGGCGACCGGCCGAGATTGACCTCGGCCTCGGAGGGGCGGACGTAGAGCGGACCGGCGGCCGGGTCCAGGGTCTCGCCGGCCGCGAGCTGCCGCTGGCCCAGCCAGCCGACCACGGAGGCCCGGGGGAAGACCGTGGCCAGGGGCACCATGGTCGCCAAATCGCCCAGGGCCGTGGCCAGGAGCTGCCGGTACGCGACCAGGCCGTCACCCAGGAGCAGCACCGGCTCGGCGAGGCTGGCAGCCAGGGCCTCCGGGGGCAAGGCCTGGTAGTCCGAGACCCGGCGCAGCTGGGCGGAGTCCGGCTGCCACCGGTACCGGGCGGTGAAGACCTCGCCCTTGCGGGCATCCAGGAGGGGACAGACGAGAAGGGAGGTGGGGGTGGTCTGCCAGGCCAGGGCGTCCAGGGTGGGCACCCCCAGGACCGGGATGCCGGCGGCCATGGCCAGGCCTTTGGCGGTGGCCAGGCCGATGCGCAGGCCGGTGAAGGAGCCCGGTCCTTGGCTGACGGCAACGGCCGCCAGATCGGCGGCGCCGAGGTCCAGCTCCCGGAGCAGCCGGTCGACCGCGGCCAGGAGGCCCTGGGAGTGGGTGCGGCCGGAGGCCCAGGTCTCCTCGGCCAGGCAGCGGTCGGCATCGACCACCGCCACGGAGCCGTACACCCCGGCCGTCTCCAGGGCCAGGATCAGGGGGCGCCGCACCGCCACCAGCTGCCGATGGCCGAAAACCATGTCCTGCGTCAGCCGCGGCCGAAGAGGCGGGCCAGATCGTTGTAGAAGACGAAGAACATGAGGGAGACCAGGATCACCATGCCCACCTGTTGCAGGATCTCCCGGGTGCGCATGGACAGGGGCTTGCGCATGACGGCCTCCATGGTGAAGAAGACCAGGTGGCCGCCGTCCAGGATCGGGATCGGCAGCAGGTTCAGGATGCCCAGGTTCACGGACAACAGGCCGATGAAATAGAACAGGTTGACCCAGCCGGCCTCCAGATGCTGGCCAGCCATCTGGGCGATGAGGATGGGGCCGCCCAGGGAGGAGGCTGGCACCACGTGCTGGATGATCTTGACGATACCCAGCACGGTGAGCTGGATGATCTCCACGGTCCTGGTCAGGCTTTCGGTCACCGCCCGGCCCAGGTCCAGCTGCTCGATGCGCACGTCCGCCGAGGCGCTGATACCCAGGAGGGGCACCTCCACCTCCTCGCCGAAGAGGTTGCTGGTCTTCTTGAGGATGGGCTGGCCGGTGACGGTCAGCGTCTCGCCGCCCCGCTCCACGGTCAGGACCACCGGCCGGCCGCCACTCTCCCTGATCCGATCCGACACCTCCTCCCAGCGGTCCGTGGGCTCGCCGTCGATGGCCAGAATCAGGTCATCCTTGAGCAGGCCGGCAGCCTCGGCCGCCGACCCCTCCTGCACCTCGCCGATCCGGGTGGAGAGGATGGGCAGGCCCACCAGGGAGAAGATGAGGAAATAGACCAGCACGGCAAAGAGCAGGTTGGAAAACGGGCCAGCGGCGACGATGATGAAGCGCATCCAGATGGGCTTGGCAGAAAAAGAGACCGCGGTGTCCTCCGGCCCCACCTCGTCGTCCGGGTTCTCCCCGGCCATCTTCACATAGCCGCCCAGGGGGAAGGCGGACAGGAGATACTCGGTATCGCCGATCGTCTTGCCCACCACCCGGGGTCCGAAGCCCAACGAGAACTTGAAGACCTTGACCCGGAAGAGCTTGGCAAAAAGGAAGTGGCCAAGCTCGTGGACGAAGATGAGCAGGCCCAGGACGATGACAAAGGAGACTGCGGTATGCATGGCACCTCACAGAGAGAGGGGCAGGGTCGGGCCCTGCCGATCGGGATCGGGGTCGGATCGTCTCGCTAGGCCTCGCCAGCCAGCCATGCCGGCAGCACCGGGCAGGGTAGCGGCTGGCCCCGCTTCTGGTGCCAGGCGAGATGGTAGGCCTCCACCACCGCTTCAGCCTCCAGCCGGCCGGCGCAGTCGGCATCGAGAATGGCGGCCAGATCTACCGCCGGGCTGCCCGGCAGCCGGGTCAGGGTCTCGGCCACCACCAGCGGGATCTCCGGGAAGCGGATGCGGCCGGCCAGAAAGGCGGCCACCGCCACCTCGTTGGCCGCGTTGAGCAGGGCCGGCCAGGTGCCACCCCGCCGGCCCACCTGGTAGGCCAGCTTCAGGGCCGGAAAGCGCCGGTAGTCCGGCGCCTGGAAGGTGAGCCCGTTGCCGGCGGTGAGGTCCAGGCGGGGGAGCCCGTTCCGCAGCCGCTCCGGACAGGACAGGGCGTAGGCGATGGGGATCCGCATGTCCGGGATCCCCATCTGGGCCACCACCGAGCCGTCCACAAACTCCACCAGGGAGTGGACGATGCTCTGGGGATGGACCACCACCTCGATATCGGTCACCGGCACGTCGAAGAGCCAGCGGGCCTCGATCACCTCCAGGCCCTTGTTCATGAGGGTCGCCGAGTCGATGGTGATCTTGGCGCCCATGGACCAGTTGGGGTGGGCCAGGGCCTGCTCCGGGGTGACCTCCCAGAGTCTGGCCTCCGGCCAATCCCGGAACGGGCCACCGGAGGCAGTGAGGATGATCTTGCCCAGGTCCTCCCGCCGGCCGGCAGACAGGGCCTGGGCGATGGCGCAGTGCTCGCTGTCCACTGGCGCCAGCCGCACCCCGCGCTGCCGCACCTCGGCCATCACCAGCTCCCCGGCCATGACCAGGGTCTCCTTGTTGGCCAGGGCCACATCCTTGCCGGCCCGGATGGCGGCCAGGGTCGGCACCAGGCCGGCAGCGCCGACAATGGCCGACACCACCGCCTCGGCCTCCGGCAGGGCCGCCACCTGCTCCAGGCCGTCGCGGCCGGCCACGATCCGCTCGCCCCAGCCGGCGGGCAGACTGGCCGCCAGCTCGGCTGCGGGCTCGGGCTCGGCCACCGCCACCAGGGCCGGGGCAAAGGCCTCGATCTGCTCCCGCAGCAGGCGGATGTTGCGGCCGGCCGCCAGGCCGCAGACCCGGAAACGGCCTGGGAAGCGCCGCACCAGATCCAGGGTGCCGGTGCCGATGGAGCCGGTGGAGCCGAGGACGACGATGTTCTTGGTCATGGGCATGGTCCCGGGCTCACGACAGCCAGCCCAGCATCCGGGCGTAATAGAGGCAGGGGGCCGCGAAGAGCAGGCTGTCCACGCGATCGAGGATACCGCCGTGGCCAGGTAGGAGGTGACCGCTGTCCTTGACCCCCGCGGCCCGTTTGAGGATCGATTCCGTCAGGTCTCCCACCACGCCGAGGGCGGCGATGGGCACGGCCCAGGCCATGAGCCCGGCAAGGGAGGCGGCAGGAAGGGCGAGCGCACCGATGAGGGCGGCAGCGGCCAGGCCGGCCACCATGCCGCCGGCCAGCCCCTCCACGGTCTTGCCCGGGCTGACCGCCGGGCAGAGCTTGTGGCGGCCGAAGCGGCGGCCCGCGAAGTAGGCGCCGGAATCCGAGGCCGCGGTGATGGCGGACAGGTACAAGAGCCACAGACCACCGGCCTCCCAGCGTACCACCAGGAGCAGGTGCGCCGGCAGGAAGCCTGCGTATCCCACGCCCAGGAGCAGCCGCAGGAAGAAATCCAGGGGAGAATCCAGCCGCGGGTAGTGGCAAATGGTCCAGAGCGCGGCAACGGCCAGGCCAAAAAAGACCGCCGCGGCCACTGCCTCCAGGCGACCACTGGCCGCTGCCGTGACCAGGGGCAGGAGCCCCAGCCCCAGCACCGCAGTCCGGCCCGGGGCCGGCGGCACCG
>JBFMBH010000034.1:0-9666 GCA_040755095.1 Thermodesulfobacteriota bacterium | reverse complement strand
CTCGGCCAGACCCAGGCCGCCCCCGGCCAGGAGCACCGCCAGCTGCAGCCAGCGCGGGCCCAGGCACAACAGGCCCACCCAGCCAGCCGCCAGGGCCAGACCGGTAGCCACCCGTTTCCGATCCATGGTGAGCGCTGCGCCGGCTCAGCCGGCCGCAGCCGTCTCCCCGCGGCCCGCCGCCGGCAGCAGCTGCTCGCTGGTGCGACCGAAGCGCCGCTCCCGGGCCGCGTAATGCTGCACCGCGGCCAGGAGCTGCTCGCGCCCGAAGTCCGGCCACGCCAGATCGGTGACCAGGATCTCGGCATAGGAGGCCTGCCAAAGAAGAAAGTTGGACAGCCGCCACTCGCCGCCGGTACGGATCAGAAGATCCGGGTCCGGCAGGCCGGCGGTGTCGAGCGCGGCCGCCAGGCTCGCCTCGTCGATGGCCTCCGGCGTCAGCTCGCCGGCCAGACAGCGGGCCGCCAGCTTGCGGGCCGCCCGCACGATCTCGTTGCGGCCGCCGTAGCTCAAGGCCAGGTTGAGAACCAGACCCGGGTTGTGCGCGGTCACGGCCATGGCCCGCTCCAGCTCGGCGCGCACATCGGCCGGCAGGTTGGCCGTCTCGCCGATGGTGCGCAGCCGGACCCGGTTCCGGTGCAGCTCGGCCAGCTCTTTGCGCAGATACGCCTTGAGCAGGGCCATGAGGCCCCGCACCTCCAGGGCCGGACGCTTCCAGTTCTCGGTGGAGAAGGCGTAGAGGGTGAGGACGCGCACGCCCAGCTCGTCGGCGGCCCGGACCACGGTACGGACCGCGGCCATGCCGCGGCTGTGGCCGGCCAAGCGGGGCAGGCCGCGCTGGCGGGCCCAGCGGCCGTTGCCGTCCATGATGATGGCCACATGGGCCGGGACCAAGGGCGTGTCGAGCCGGGGCTGATCCGGCATGGGCAGGGTGGCGATCCCAGGCTGATGCAGCCTAGACCGCCATCACCTCCTTTTCCTTGTCCGCGAAGATGCTGTCGATGGCAGCGATGTGGGCGTCGGTGATCTTCTGGGCCTCCTCCTGGAGTCGGAAGAGGTCGTCCTCGGAGATCTCCTTGTTCTTCTTCTGCTTCTTCAGGGCCTCGATGGAATCCCGCCGCAGGTTGCGGACGATCACCCGGTAGTCCTCGGCGATCTTCTTCACCTGCTTGACCAGCTCCCGGCGCCGCTCCTCGGTGAGCTGCGGGATGGTGATCCGCACCACCTTGCCGTCGCTGCTGGGGGTGAGCCCCAGGTCGGACTTCAGAATCGCCTTCTCGATCGCCCCCAGAACCTGGACGTCCCAGGGCTGGATGACAATGGTGCGGCTCTCGGGCACGGTCAGGGAGGCCACCTGGTTGAGGGGCATATTGGAGCCGTAGGCCACCACGGAGATGCCGTCCAGCAGGGCCAGGGAAGCGCGGCCGGTGCGGATCCTGGACAGATCCCGGCGGAAGGCCTCCATGCTCTTGTCCATCTTGTCCTTCATGGCCGCACACACCGTGCTCGTGGTCATCTGTCACCTCCTACCAGGGTGCCGATGGCTTCACCCAGGACAGCCCTCTTGATGTTGCCAGGAACGTTCATGTTGAAGACCCGGATCGGGATGCCGTTGTCCTTGGCCAGCGAAATGGCCGCCGCGTCCATGACCTTGAGATTGCGACCCAGGACCTCGGCGTAGGACAAGGCGTCAAAGCGCTGGGCACCGGGGTGCTTGAGGGGGTCCTGGTCGTAGACCCCGTCCACCCGGGTCGCCTTGAAGACGGCCTCGGCCTGGATCTCCAGGGCCCGCAGCACCGCGGCCGTATCGGTGGTGAAGAAGGGGTTGCCGGTGCCGGCGGCGAAGATCACCACCCGCCCCCGGTCCAGATGCCTTAAAGCCCGCACCCGGACGAAGGGCTCGCAGACATTGGTCATGGCGATGGCAGACATGATCCGGGTGGGGCAGCCGGCGGCGTCCAGGGCGTCTTTGATGGCCAGGGCGTTGATGACCGTGGCCAGCATGCCCATGCTGTCAGCGGTGGCCCGGTCCATGCCGCCCGCAGCCCCGGACACCCCGCGGAAGATGTTGCCGGCACCGATCACCAGCCCGATCTGCACCCCGACCCCGGCCACCTCCCGCACCTCCTGGGCGACGTACCGGAGCACCTGGCTGCTGATGCCAAAGGCGGCCTCCCCCATGAGGGCTTCGCCACTGAGCTTGAGGAGAACCCGTTTGAGCGGCTTGCCGGTCATGACCACCTCGCGGTTGGCTGGATGGGGGACAGAAAGCGGCAGCGTGATGCCGCCTGGACCCGGTTGCATCGGTGCCGCCGGCTCCCATGGGTCGCATGGGAGGGCGGGGGCCTGCGGACGTTTCCGCTCAGGCGCCGATCTGGAAGCGCACGAAGCGGCGGACGGCGATGTTCTCCCCCATCTTGGCGATGAGGTCGTTCAAGAGGTCCTGGATGGTGATGTCCGGGTTCTTGACGAACTTCTGCTCCAGAAGGCAGGACTCGGCGTAGAACTTGTCCATCTTGCCCTCGATGATCTTGTCGACGATCTTCTCGGGCTTGCCGGACTCCAGGGCCTGGCTGCGGTAGATGGCCCGCTCCCGCTCCAGCAGCTCCGGCGCCACCTCCTCCCGCCGTACGGCCACCGGGCTGGTGGCGGCCACCTGCATGGCGATGTCCCGGGCGAACCCCCGGAAGGCGTCGGTCTTGGCCACGAAATCGGTCTCGCAGTTGACCTCCACCAGCACTCCCAGCTTGCCGCCGGCGTGGATGTAGCTGTCCACCATGCCCTCGCTGGTGGCCCGGTCGGCCCGCTTGAGGGCTACGGCCAGACCCTTCTTGCGCAGGACATCCACCGCCTTCTCCATGTCCCCGCCGGTTTCCGCCAGGGCCTTCTTGCAATCCATCATCCCCGCGTTGGTCTTGTCGCGGAGCTCTTTGATCATCTGGCTCGTGATCTGCACGACTGTCACTCCTTACAGCTCGGTTGGAAAAGAATCCGCGGCCGGCCAAGCCCGAAAACGGGCCGGCCGGCCGCGCTATCTGCCGGAAAGGACCTTCCGTACCGCCGGCTCAGGAGGCGCTCGCCGGCTGCGTGGCCGGTGCCACAGCCTCCTCGGTCACGGCAGCCTCGATGAGCTCTGCCGGCGTCTCCTTATCCGAGACCGCCTGCAGGCTCTCCTCGTGCCGGGCCCGGCCCTCCAGGGCGGCGTCGGCGATCCGGGCGGACAGCAGCCGGATGGCCCGGATGGCGTCGTCGTTGCCGGGGATGACGTAGTCGATGCCGTCCGGGTCGCAGTTGGTATCCGCAATGGCCACCACCGGAATCCCCAGGCGGTTGGCCTCGGTGACCGCGATCCGCTCCCGGTGGGGATCGATCACGAACACCACCGAAGGCAGGCCCCGCATGTTCTTGATGCCCCCCAGGGTGCGCAGGAGCTTCTCCCGCTCCCGCCCCATGGTGATGATCTCCTTCTTGGGGAAGCGGTTGATGGAGCCGTCCTCGTGCATGGCCTCCAGGGCCTTGAGGCGCTCGATGCCCCTCTTGATGGTCTGGAAGTTGGTGAGCATGCCGCCCAGCCAGCGGTAGTGCACCGAGAACATGCCGCAGCGCTCGGCCTCCTCCCGCACCGCATCCTGGGCCTGCCGCTTGGTGCCGACGAACAGCACCGAGCCGCCCCTGGCCGCCTCCTCCACCACAAAGTCGTGGGCCCGGCGGAACAGGCCCACCGTCTTCTGCAGATCAATAATATAGATGCCGTTCCGCTCGCCGAAGATGTAGGGCTTCATCTTCGGGTTCCACCGCCGGGTCTGGTGCCCGAAATGGACGCCAGCCTCCAACATCTGCCGCATGGTTACGTACGCCATTGCCTCGTCTCTCCTTGCCGGTTCTTGGTTGGCTCCGCCATCCCGTGGCCCCCAATCCGCACGCGGACACCAAAGGGCTCTCGCAGGGATGTGTGTCGTGAAAAATCTGATCTTTCTACCACCGAACGCGCGGCTTGGCAAGCGAAAGCCGGCCAGGCGCCCGGCTGGCTCGCCCCTCTGTGGCGGCGACCAGCCTGTCGGCCGGCCGGACAGCTCGCTCTGGCGTGCTTGACAGCCGCTGCGGCATTTGTATATTTGAGCAATCACTCAGATGATAACAACTCCTATAGACCGGAGGCCGGGAAGGCCATGAAGGAAGCCACGTGCGCCCCGGCCAGGCCGGCTGAGGAGGATCGGTGTGCCTGCCGCATCGTGCACACCGACCGGGTGGCCAGGGCAAAGGAGGCGGCCCTGCCGCCGGCAAAGCTCAGCCGGCTGGCGGCCTTCTTCCAGGCCATGGCCGACAGCAGCCGGCTGCGCATCCTCTGGGCCCTGGTGGCCGGCGAGATGTGTGTCTGCGATCTGGCGGCCACCCTGGAATTGAGCGAATCGGCGGTCAGCCACCAGCTGCGCACCTTGCGCCAATTGGGGCTGGTGGCCAACCGCCGCCAGGGGCCGGTGCTCTATTACCGGCTGGATGATCATCATGTGGAATCGGTGCTGGGCCTGGCCCTGGAGCACCTTTTGGAGGAGCGTTGATGGCTGCGGCGCACGAGAAGCTCATCACCCTGGTGGCGGCCCTGGGCCGTCTGGCCGCCGAGGCCTGGCATTTGTGGCAGGACGCGGCCCTCTATGTTCTCTTCGGGCTTCTGGTGGCGGGGCTTCTGAAGGTCTTTCTGTCCACGGAATTCGTGGCCAGCCACCTGGGCCGGGGCCGCGTCCGCTCGGTCATCAAGGCAGCGCTTCTGGGCATCCCTTTGCCCCTGTGCTCCTGCGGCGTGCTGCCGGCGGCGGCCGCCCTCAAGCGGCAGGGCGCCTCCAACGGCGCCACCACCGCCTTTCTCATCGCCACCCCCGAGTCCGGGGTGGACTCCATCACCGTCAGCTGGGCGCTTCTGGACCCCCTCATGACCGTGGCCCGGCCGGTGGTGGCCCTGGCCACCGCCGTGGTGGCGGGCGTCACCGAGAACCTTTTGGGCCCGCCACCGGCACCGCCGGTATCCCGGCCAGCACCCTGCCCGGTGGACGGCTGCTGCGACGGCCAGGACTGTCCGCCGGCCAGCCACCGCCGGCACCACCCCCTGGGGGAGCGGCTCGTGGCCGGGCTGCGCTTTGCCCTCCATGATCTGTGGGCCGAGCTGGTGGGCTGGTACCTCGTGGGCATCCTCCTGGCAGCCCTGTTGACGGTCCTGGTGCCCGAGGAGCTGATGACCCGGGCCCTGGGCGGCGGCCTTGTCTCCATGCTGCTCATGCTGGCCCTGGGGGTGCCGATCTACATCTGCGCCACCGCCTCCACCCCCCTGGCCGCGGCCATGATCCTGAAAGGCGCCAGCCCCGGAGCGGCCCTGGTCTTTCTTCTGGCCGGTCCGGCCACCAACCTGGCGGCCCTGGCCGTGCTGGTGGGCCTCATTGGCCGGCGCAGCACCGCCATCTATCTCGCGGCCATCGCCCT
The DNA here is from genome assembly GCA_040755095.1 of Thermodesulfobacteriota bacterium. Lineage (NCBI taxonomy): Bacteria > Pseudomonadati > Thermodesulfobacteriota > Thermodesulfobacteriota bacterium. The sequence goes on along the minus strand of JBFMBH010000034.1, from coordinate 4,197 downwards.
GGTCAGCGTTGCTGGCGGCCTGACCCTGGATGCGCTCTACGGCTGGCTGGCCATCTCCCCCCAGGCAATGATCGGCCAGGCGGGCGAGCTGGTGCCGCAAGTCTGGCGCCTGGCGGCCGCCCTGCTCCTGGCTGCCATCTCCCTTCGCCCCCTGGCCGGCATCGGCCGCGGGCTCTGGCGCCGCGCCCCGGGACGGACCCCGGCGCCGGCTGGCTGCGGCTGCGGCGGCCCCTGTGCCACCACCCCGCAGCCCATCCCCCTGGCCAGCCTGAACGAGAAGCCAACGGCCAGCCAGAAAAAAAACCTTTGAGCCCAGGCTGGCACGGGGATACACTGTCGGCCCCTGTGCGGCCGTAGCCGGCCGGTCTCCTCCATCCCTTTCTCCCCGAGCCACGCCCATGAACGGATCTTCCCTTGTCCAGGAACGGGATGCCTGTGCCATTATCGCTCTGGTCAACAAGCGGGGCGAATCCACCCATGCCAACATCGTCCAGACCGTGGATGCCTTGCGCAAGATGGGCCACCGCTCCGGGGACATCGACGGCGAGGGCGACGGCTGCGGCATCACCATCGACATCCCCCGGGAGCTGTGGGCCCGGCGCCTGGCGGTCCGGCAGCTCTCCGGCCATCTGGCGGAAAGCCGCGGCTTCTTTGTCGGCCACCTGCTGATCCCCAAGGGCCTCAAGCCCGAAGCCGTGGCGATCCGGAGCCGGGTGCGGGAGATCATGGCCGCCCGAGGTGCCGACCTCCTGACCGAGGCCACGGACAGCGCCCGGGACGGTGAGCTGGGCCCCCGGGCCCGGGCCAACGCCCCTTTGTTCTGGCAGCTGGCGGGCCTGGTGCCGGACCACGACCGGGTCGCCGGCGGCCGGCGCCTCTTCCACCTGATCTGCGACCTGGAGGAGGCCTTCCCGGACCTCCATGTCGCCTCCCTGTCCCTGGATGCCGCGGTCTACAAGCTCCAGGGCCTGCCGGACCTGCTGCCCCGGGTCTTTCCGGAGCTCCTGGACCAGGAAGTACGCTCCGTGATGAGCCTGGGCCACGGCCGGTACTCCACCAACACCCTGCCCACCGTGGAGCGATCCCAGCCCTTTGCCATCCTGGGCCACAACGGCGAGATCAACACCATCGAGCGGCTGATCCGAGTCGGCCGCACCCTGGGCATCCGGCCCGTGCCCGGCGGCAGCGACTCCCAGGCCCTGGACCGCATCATCGCCGGCCTCATCCACCTCCATGGCCTCGATCTCCTGGAGGCCATGAGCGTGGTCTTTCCGGCCATCCACTCCGAGGTGGCCGGCTTCGATAGCGAGCGCCAGGACCTCTTCGCCTTCTACCGCTGGCTCTTCCCGGCCTCGGCCCAGGGCCCCGCCGCGGTGGTCGCCCGCCACGGCGACACCTGCCTGGGCAGCGTCGACGCCCTGGGATTGAGGCCCCTGTGGCTGGGGGAAAGTGATACCGACTGTTTCCTGTCCTCGGAAAAGGGGGTGGTGGATCTCGACCGCACCATGGTCGATCCCAAGCCCCTGGCCCCCGGGGAGAAGGTGGCCATCCTCGCCGGCCGCGGCCAGCCGGCCCAGATCCTGGACTGCGGCCAGATCCAGCGCCAGCTCGCCCGCCTCCTGGCCCTGCGGCCGGCGGTGAAAAAGAGCCTGGCCGCCCTGCGCCGCCTGCGCCAAGCCCCGGACGCGCCCCTCCCCGAAGCCCCGGCGCCGGACCTCCTGCCGCCGGTGCCCAGGATCACCGATCTGGCCGCGGCCAGCAATCTTCTGGCGGCCTTCGGCTGGCAGCAGTACGACCTGGCCATCCGGGAGCGGGTCTCCCTGGACGGCCGGGAAGTGATCGGCTCCATGGGCCACACCGGGCCGCTGGCGGTCTTCGTGCCGGAGAATCTCCCCAACCTGGCGGACGCCTGCAAGGAGAACGTGGCCGTGGTCACCAACCCGGCCATCGACCGGGAGCGGGAGGCGGAGCACTTCACCACCCGGGTGACCCTGGGCTGCCGGCCGGAGCTGGCCCCGGCCGGCGAGCACGCCCCTTTGGGCCTGGAGCTGGGCAATCCGTTGCTCCTGGACGCCGCCTCCCTGGCCGGCCGCATCGACCTGGCCGGCTGCCGCGCCCTGGCCGCCGAGATCGGCACCCTGACCGTGGAGGACGTAGCCGCCTTCTTCTCCGGCAACGGCCGGGACCGCAGCCGGGTGCAGGTGCTGGCCGCGGTCTTCGCTGCCGAGACCGGCCTGGCCCCGGCCCTGGCCACCCTGGGCCAGGAGGCCTGCCGGGCGGTGGCGGCCGGTGCCGATCTGGTGGTCCTGGATGACACGACCAGCTTCTCCGGGGATCGGGTCTTCATCGACCCGGCCCTGGCCGTAGCCTCGGTGGTGGAGGCCCTGACCGCGGCGGACTTGCGGCGGCGGGCCAGCCTTGTCGTCCGCTCCGGCGCCATCCGCAACCTCCACGACATCATGCTCCTCCTGGGCCTGGGCGCCGATGCCCTGTGCCCGTACCTCCTCTGGCAGGCCGCCGCCTGCTATGCCTCGCCGGAGCTCGGCGTCTCCCGCGTCCTGGCCAACAACCTCTCCGTGCTCCAGAAGGGCATGGAGAAGGTGATGTCCACCATGGGCATCCACGAGCTGTGCGGCTATGGCCGGATCTTTGCCGCCATCGGCCTCGCCCCGGAGGTGGCCGCCATCCTGGACATCCCCTGCTTCTGCCCGTCCCCGGCTGCGGGCTTCAGCCTGGAGCGCCTGGCCGCCCTGGCCCGGCAGCGCCTGGCCCGGGCCAGCGCCCCGGAGCCCCTGCCCCTGGCCGGCGAGCCGGCCAAGAACCCCCGGGTTGGCCGGGTGCTCCGGGATGTGGCCATCGGCAAGACCGGCTACCTGGAGATGGCCCGGGAGCTGGAGAGGCTGGAGACCGAGATGCCCTCGGGCCTGCGCCACTGCCTGGCCCTCAAAGAGGTGCCCGCCGAGGCCCGGCCGGCCTTGGCCGCCACTGACATCAGCATCGGCCGCCACAGCATGCCATTAGTCATCGCCGCCATGAGCTTCGGCTCCCAGGGGGAGAATTCCTTCCGCGCCTACGCCGAGGCGGCGGTGAAGGCCAACATCGTCTGCCTGAACGGCGAAGGCGGCGAGATCCCGGACATGCTCGGCCGCTATCGCCACAACCGGGGCCAGCAGATCGCCTCCGGCCGCTTCGGGGTCTCCATGCCCTTCCTCAACTCCGCCGACTTCCTGGAGATCAAGATCGGCCAGGGCGCCAAGCCCGGCGAGGGCGGCCATCTGCCCGGGGCCAAGGTCTCGGCCATGGTGGCCGAGGCCCGCCACTGCAAGCCGGGCATCACCCTCATCTCGCCCTCCAACCACCACGACATCTACTCCATCGAGGACCTGGCCCAGATCGTCACCGAGCTCAAGACCGCCAACCCGGAGGCCCGGGTGTCGGTGAAGATCCCGGTGACCTCCGGGGTGGGCACCATTGCGGTCGGGGTGGCCAAGGCCGGGGCCGACATCATCAACCTCTCCGGCTTCGAGGGCGGCACCGGCGCCGCCCGCCAGCACGCCAAGCGCTTCGTCGGCCTGCCGGTGGAGATCGGGGTCAGCGAGGCCCACCGGGCCTTGACCGAAAGCGGCCTGCGGCCAGCGGTGGAGATCTGGGCCGACGGCGGCGTCCGCTCCGGCCACGATGTCATGAAGCTCATCTGTCTGGGCGCCAACCGGGTGGGGATCGGCACCGCCGCCCTCATGGCCATCGGCTGCATCTCCTGCCAGCGCTGCCACCTGGACCGCTGCCCCCGGGGCATCGCCACCCAGATCCGCAGCAAGGCCGATGCCGAGGCCAAGGGCGTCAAGGGCTTCAGCCCCCGGGTGGTGGAGGCGGAGGCCGAGAACCTGGCCCGGCTCCTGGGTGCCCTGGGCGAGGAGCTGCGCATGCGCCTGGCGGCCACCGGCGTCCGCCGGCTCCAGGACCTGGTCGGCCGCACCGACCTCCTGGTGCAAAAGCACCTTGCCGACCGGGTGGACTGCGCCGCCCTCCTGGCGCCGGCCCCGCCGGCACCGGTCACCGAGGAGCCCGGCCGGCGCCGGGTGCTGCGCCGGCCGCTCTCCCACCTCACCCGGCTCATCGCCAATCTGGCCATGGAGCGGTTCGAGCAGGGAGAGACCGAGGTGCTCTATGCCGACGAGGGGGTGAAGAGCACCGACC
>JBFMBH010000033.1 GCA_040755095.1 Thermodesulfobacteriota bacterium | reverse complement strand
GAGAATAGACAATATATTGTCTTTAACAGGGTGAAGATAGGATGTAGAGACAAAATATTGTCTATTGATGAGGGCGGCAACCGCGGGCCGCCCACTTGGCGCGGACGAACTGGTGCCGGAAGAGATTGGCGGTCACGACGGGCTCTTCTCGGCGACCCATTCTCTTACCGTCGCGACAAAATCGTCGAAGTCCCCCAGGCGTTTCTACGCATGCGTCGCCCCTACGGGAGGATCCATTGGCCGCACGTCGCCACCGATCGTGGGGCGGCCAACGCTGGTGTCCGGCGCTGCTCCCCACCACTGCTCCCGCCACACCCCGGCATTTCTGGCAACGTTCCCGATCGCGGGAAGTCACTTCACAAAAGGTGCCGGATTCGCCACAAGATCTTCCATGGAGTCGACAAACGCGGGGATGATAGCCTGAAGACAGCATATCCATCGTCCTGCTCAGCGTTCGGCAGAGTGGATCGACGAACTGGCGACCAAGAGATGATCGGGCAGCTTGCAGGTGAGAGCTCCCCGGTCATTTTTTTTGGGGCTGCTGGCACTGGCTCGCTTTGAGAGGTGACTGCCATGACGCGTGTTCTTCACCGGTCCTTCACGTGGGGGGTCGCCCTGGCAATGCTGGTGCTTGCCGCAGCGGTACCGGCCCAGGCGGCTGCCGGCTACGTGCGCCTGTTCGCCATCCCGGGGCTGGTGCCCACGGCGGTGGCGGTGGATGGGACGGAAAACATCTATGTCGCTGAATCGTCCCGGAATCAGGTGCGAGTCTTCGACCGGGCCGGCCGGTTCCTCCGCACCCTGAAAGACCTGCCCAGGCCAGTCAGCGTCGCGACGGATACCGGTGGCCGGATCTACGTCGGCAATGACGGCGACGGCAGCGTCGTTGTCTTCAGCTCGACCCTGGAAAGGCTGTCGACGCTGGGTCGAGGCCCAGGAGAGCTCGGCCGGCCAGCGGACATCCGTGTCGACTCCCAGGGCCAGATCTATGTCGCCGACGCCCGTGCCGACCGGGTCAAGGTCTACGATGCCCAGGGCCGCGCCCTCTTCTCCTTCGGCGAGACCGGCAGCGGCGCCGGCCAGTTCCATTACCCGGTGGCCCTGGATATCGACGAAGAGGCCGGTCAGATCATGGTCAGCGATCTCCCCGTGGTCCGCTCCGCCCAGGGCCTGGGCTCCCATGAAGGAGCCAGGATCCAGATCTTCGACCTGGAAGGCGGCTTCGTATCCGGCTTCGGCCAGTTCGGCATGGACGACGGCAGCCTGATGAAGCCCCTGGGGCTTGCAACTGCCGGGGGGAGGGTCCTGGTTGCGGATGCCCTCGAAAACGTGGTCCAGATCTTCGACCGCGACGGCAGCCACCAGGAAACGGTGTTCGACAGCGGCCATCCCATGCGCACGACCCTGGATGTGAGTGTCGGCCCCGTGACCGGCCGGCTGTTCATCGTCTCCCAGCGGACCGGCAGCCTGGAGGTCTATGGCCCGCCGGCCACCCACACCATTGACGCCACTGCTGGTCCTGGCGGCAGCATTGAGCCGGCCGGTGCCATCCAGGTCTATCAGGGCGACAACCGGCACTTTGCGATCGTGCCCGATGCCGGCTTCGAGATCGCCGGAGTACGGGTGGACGGCACCGAGGTGGGGGCACTCTCCTCGTTCACCTTTCCCTGCGTGCTGAGCGACCATGCCATCGAGGCATCCTTCCGGGAGCGCGTCTTTACGGTCACCGCCACGGCCACCAGTGGCGGCGCCATCAGCCCGGCCGGTCCGGTCACGGCCTCTCTGGGCCAGGACCTGACCTTCAGCGTCGCAGCAGCCGCCGGCTACGAGATCCTGGATCTTCTGGTCGACGGCCATTCGGCCGGCCGGCTGGCGAGCTACACCTTCGCGGCCATCGACCGGGATCATACCATTGAGGCGGTGTTCGGGACGGTGAGCCCGCAAGCGCACACCTTGGCTGTGACCGTGGACGGCAACGGCCAGGTGGCGGGCGACCCTGGGGACATCCGCTGCCCGGGACAGTGCGAGGCGGAGCTGGCCCCAGGCACGCGGGTGGTCCTGGCAGCCACCCCGGACCATGGCTACCGGTTCGCCGGCTGGAACGGTGATTGCTCCGGCGTCGAGGCCGCCTGCGCTCTTCTCCTGGACAGCAACCGGACCGTAGTAGCCCGCTTCCTCCCCGAGGAGAGCCTGGAGGGCTTCGAGTCCGGCAACCTGGCAGGCTATCCCTGGCTCACCGGCGGTGCCGGCCACTGGCGTCTCCAGGGCGACACCACCCGTTCCGGTGCCTACGCGATCCAGGCCCCGGCCACCGGCGGCGACGCCTTCTCCTTCCTGGAGGTGGCCTTGGAGGTCACCGCGCCCGGTGCGATCACCTTCGCCTGCAAGCTGGAAGGGACGGGCCGGCTGCGGTTCCTCATCGATGGCCGCGAGCAGGACGCCTGGAGCGGCGTGCTGGATTGGACCGAGCAGCGCTTTGCCGTCACGGCAGGCCGCCGTGTCTTCCGCTGGGAATCCACCGGTGGCGCGGCCTGGCTGGACGACATCCTCTTCCCGGATCATGTCGAGGTGCGCTTCCCGGTGACCGATCTCAAGGTGAATACCCTGGACGGTCCCCTGGAGCTGGCGGCCAGCGATCCGTTCCTGATCTCCCTCGGTCTGGCAGCCGGAGACCGGGAGGGCGATCCCGGCGACTGGTTCATCCTCTTCGGCTCGCCCTGGGGCTGGTACAGCTACAACGGTTTCCGGGGGACCTGGCTCCGGGGCCTCAAGCTCTCCTGGCAAGGCCCCCTTCCCGATCTGAGTGGTCACCTGGACCTGCTGGACCTCACGGGATTGCCGGCGGGCACCTACACCTTCTACTTCCTGGTCGACACGATCATGAATCATCGCCTGGACGAGCCGTTCATCTACGACGTGGTACAGGTCCACGTTTCGCGATAGCCCTTCATGCACCGGACGGGGAGAGACACCATGCAGACACCGAGCGCGGCCCTCTTCATCATCGGCGCCGTCCTGCTGACGATGGCGCCAGCGGCAGCGGACCAGCTGGGACTGGACTACCCGCACTCGGCGCCAAGCGGCATCGGCTGCGACTCCTGCCACTACATCGTCAGCAACGACCCGCCGGCCTGGGTCACCCATGTGCCCCAGAATGCCGACGACACCGCCTACAACAACATGTGCTGGGGGTGTCACAACGATGTCCGTGCCCCCTACGTCTCGGCCCACTCCAGCCTGGCCACCTCGGACACCCATGGCACCTGGTCCATCGAATGCCGGGTCTGTCACTGGCCCCATCACCAGATGCAGGCGAGGACATACGGCAGTGCCGCCTACCTGGCCAGTGGCGTCTCCACCGCCCTGGACAGCGACTCCCTCACCATGGCCGGGGCCGGCTGGAGCGGCGACCAGCTCAACAGCCACGTCCTCGTCCCCAATCTGGCCAACCCCTCCTACAGCTACACGATCATCGATACCACGGCGGACACCCTGACAGTGGACGGCCCGATGGATCTCGCCAAGGCCGCGGCCGGCAACACCTTTGCGGTCTACTACGGCAAGCTCATCAAATCGACCGTTCCCACCCCCAACAGCGGCAGCAGAACCGTGCGGCTGTTCCGCAAGACCGGCGCCAACTCCTACGCTGACGGCGACGGCACCCGGGACGGCGTCTGCGAGGTCTGCCACACCCAAACCACCCATTTCCGGAACGACGGCACCGGAAGCACGCAGAATCATGAGAACCTCGGCGGCAAGGCCGGCACCAGCTGCATCGACTGCCATGCTCATACCAACGGCTTCGGTCACGGCGGCGGGGGCGGCGGCGGCAACGGCAGCGGCTGCAGCGGCCAGGCCGGCTGTCACCAGGACCAGAAGTCGCACCCCACGCACCTTGCGGGCATGCTTGCCGGTGTCGACTGCCTTACCTGTCATCAGGAAGACAATTTCCCGGCCTTCGCCGACGGCGAAACCCTGGCCAATACCACGGCCTGCAACCACTGCCACAGTCCCGGGGGCATGGTCGACGGGGTGAACGACCCCGCGGTCGGGGCCAAGAACAACTTCGACACCGGAGTCTATGACGGTAACGCGCTCAAAGCCGGCAAGGAGCTCTTCTGCATCAGCTGTCATGATGAAGACCCGGCAAACGACAAGCAGGACGGCAGCGGCACGGCGCCGGCCCCGAACAAGGCGGGCGACAACGCCTCCTACGGCTATTACGTGAACGGCCACGGCCTCGACTCGGCCCTGGGCTTCAACGCCACCCTGCACGGCCAAAACGGCCCGGATTATGCTTGCCTCGTCTGTCACGACCGGAGCGCCTCACCGCACATCAACCGTACTTACGGCGATACCAGGCTGAAGGCGGTGGCTGGCGACGGTCTCGACTCTACCTCGGCGATCTCCGAGGTCTGCCTCGATTGCCACAAGGTCGGCCAGTCCGCCAACGGCGCCTTGGGCTACGATGCCACGGCCGAGGCCACGGTCCACTCGGGCGGGATCACGGGCAATTACGACAGTGCTGCCCAGGCGGCCAACGCCTTCCCGGCCTACGGCAACAGCGCCGACTATGCGGCCGCCCCGGGCTACCAGTGCGAGGATTGCCACGAGGTGCACGGCACCACCAGGCTCGCCATGGTGCTGCCGGCCATCGACGGCCGGGTGGGCGGGGCAAGCAATCCGGTGGATATCGCCGGTCTGGAGGCCAGCGACACCGATCTGCGCGACCTGGATCCTTCAGCTGCGGCCAACGATGGCGTTTGCGATGCCTGCCATGGGGCAGCGGGCCAGGCCCATCCGGACACCAACCATCCCGGCAACCACAACCAGGGCAATACCGGCGCGAGCTGCATGCCGTGCCACTCCCACCAGGCGAGCTTCGCCCACGGCGGGGGCGCTGCCGGCGGGGCCAGCTGTGGCGATCTGGCCTGCCACGGCGGCTCCGGCTCCCATGCCGGCCACCTGACCGACGCCGGCCTGGCCTGCACGGACTGCCACGACCTGGCCGACATGCCGCACTTCAAGGACGGCGGCACCACCAAGGACAACACCACCGTCTGCGCAGACTGCCACCACGACGGCACCGTGGTCGCCACCGGCAACAAGGTCCTGATGCCGCCGCCGGACTGGTTCTCCGGCCAGACCCTGACCTGCGCCGGCTGCCACGACAGCGGCCCGAGCTACCCCTCGGCACAGCCCAAGGCCAACACGCACGCGGCCCACAGCGGCTTTTCTTGCGACACGTGCCACAGCGCCACCACAGCCGACGGCACGACGATCACCGGCAGCGCGCACCTCAATGACCAGTACAACCTCAAGCCCGGCACCGGGGTGAGCTTCATCTACCTCTTCGGCGGCAACGGCGGGCTGTGCGCCAGCATCTCCTGCCACGGCGGCACCGAGGCCACCTGGGGCGACTCCGCCTGTCTCGGCTGCCACCGCGTGGCCCAGAACGGCCGGGCCGCCATCGGGCCGCAATTCGACGCCAGCTCCCACCATGTGCAGGGCATCGCGGTTACCGGCGCCCATTGCTACCCGTGCCATTGGGAGGCGAACAGCGACGGCTCCATCAACCCCACATACCACGGCGGCTCCTTCAACAGCGGTGCGCCGGTGGATCTGGTGGTCTACGGCCCTGGCGAGCGGCCCACTTCGTACAACACCGGTACGGCCATCAGTTACCACGCCGACGGCTCGCGCGCCGAGATCGCCAGGCTCAACACCCATTGTCTCTCCTGCCACAGCGACCCGAACAACGACACCGAGCCGTTCGGGGACTGCAACACCCCGCGGCAATACGCCTGGGACCGCAGCTCCATCGCGGCCCGCTACTCCCAAACCGGCGTGACGACCTGGGGCAAGTATGCCCCCTACAAATCCTCCTATCCGCGCATCGCGGCCAAGGATCTCAGCAAGGCCTTCTCTGCCCACGGCAACGCGGTGGGCAACGAGGGCGGCTGGAGCAGTGTTGACAACGACGCCGATGGCCGGATGGACGGACTGGACGCCGAGATCGCCAACACCCGGGCCGGCAGCCTGAACGTGCTCTGCTTCGACTGTCACAACGCCCATGGCTCGGCCGCCTCGGGCACGACGTCGAGCTACGTCAGCTTCAACGGCACCCCAAGCGGCGCCCTGCTCAAGAGCACCACGGCGGGCAGGGGCGGCTACGCCGTCACCTACACCCCACAGGCCAACAGCGACGGCAGCGACCACAACCCGTACGCCACCGGCGCCGACCTCTGCTTCGACTGCCATCTTTCCCCCACCGCCCTCGCCACCCCCTGGGGCTTCAGCCAGACCTTCGGCGCTGCCGCGGCCATCAAGGGATACAAAGACGGCGATCGCTTCGGCACCAGCCTTTCCGGCACCAAGGAGCGCTTTCCCTACCGGGCCGGCCGGGACAACATGGGGGGCCACCTGATGGCCTCCGCCTCCCTCAATGGCCTGGACGGCACGCCAGGCTCCGGCGACGAGGCGGTCTACCCGATCAACGGCCTGTGCACCCCCTGTCACGATCCGCACGGTGTCAGCCCCTCCCTCGGCAGCAAGCAGTCCTACGGCGTGCCGCTGCTCAAGGGCACCTGGATGACCTCGCCCTACCAGGAGGATTCGCCGAACGAGAACACGGCGAACGTCGGCGCCACCAGGGGCGAGCGCCAGACGGAGCACGACGATCCGCAACGGCGCCACTGGAACACCGATCGGGTCACCTTCAACGCCAATCCGACCTGTCAGACCGGTGATGCCTACACCGGCATTACCGAGGACGATGCGACCTTTGCCGGCCTTTGCCTGCGCTGCCACCCCAAGACCCGGCTCACCAACGGGACGGACAAGGATACCGGCTGGAAGACGGTGGACCGCATCCATGAAACGGTCAAGGACTGGGGCAACAACGCCGAGCACAACTTCCCCTGCTCCAAGTGCCACGTCCCGCACAACGCCGGGCTGCCACGCCTCATGCAGACCAACTGCCTCAACAAGAGCCACCGCGGGGGTGTCGTCGCCGGCGGTCACGCCATCGAGGCGAACAAGGCAGACGGCGGCTACTACGGATTCTTTCCTGGTATTTTCTATGGGCTCAAGGTGGTGGACGAGCGTAATCCGCTGGCCTGCCACGAGACGGCTTCTGCCTTCGGTGGCGGCGGGCCGGGCGGCGGTCAGTGGCCGGACAATGAGCTGTGGAATTCCGTGACGCCGTGGTAGGGGCCTGCAGCGGATGCCATACAGAGAGAGGTCATGAAGATGATTGACAGACACGCGTCCCGGTATCAGCCACTTGAAGTGGTGCGCAGTTCTGGGAAGTTCGGCGCAAGGATAACGAGCGGTATCCCGGACGCTGCTTCGCTGTTCCGCCGCGTTGCGGCTTCGACCTTGTTGATCTTCTTCTTGCCTGTCTTCTTCCATCCCGCCCTTGCCGCCACACTCAATGTGCCGGGCTCCTACGCCAACATTCAGGATGCCATCAATGCGGCAGGGAGCGGGGACACGGTCCTCGTGGCCAGCGCCACCTACAGCGAGAACATCAATTTTTCCGGCAAGAGCATCACGGTGCGGTCGGCCGGCGGTGCCGGTGCCACCACCCTTCGCGGCGCGGCTGGCAGCGGCAACGCCGTTGTCTCGTTTGTGAGCGGCGAGGCCGCCAGCGCGGTGCTCGACGGCTTTACCATCGACAATCAGGGCATCGGTGCCAAATACCGGGGGATCAGGATCACTGCCGGTGCCACCCCCACCATCCAGAACTGCGTCATTGCCGGCAACGTGCTGGCAACAGCTACCATCAGTGAAGACAACTACGGGGCAGGCATCTATATCAACGGCGGCGGGGCCACGATCAGCAACACGACCATCGGCCAGTCCGGCCTGGCCAACCAGGCCAATAAAGGCTCGGGCCTTTACGCCACCGCCGGCTTGGATCTCACCCTGACCAACTGCACCGTTTCGTACAACTCGGGCCGGGATTATGCGGGCATCTCCCTGAACGCCATGGTCGGGACCACGACCCTGACCAATACGAATGTGGTCTATAACACCGCCAACGGCTACACCACCGGCGGTATCTGCTCCAACCAGAGCTCCCTGACCATTACCGGCGGCTCCGTGTCCAACAACTCGGGCAAGGAAGGGGCTGGCTTGCGGCTGCAGAATGTCCCGACAATAACCACAATCGACAACGTCGCCATCAATTCGAATAATGCCGGGGGATATATTGCCGGTGGTATTTATTCCATCGATTCACCGATGGCGATCGGCAACAACAGCTCGGTTTCCAACAACACTTCCCGCGACGGGGCCGGTATCTATCTGACCGGCAGCTATGCCGGCTTTCCGGCCGACACCAAGACCCTTATCGACAGCACCACCATCAACGGCAACAATGCCAACGGTTACAATGGCGGCGGCATCCTCTCCAACGGCTCGCCACTCGCGATCACCAACAGTGCCATCACCAGCAACAGCGGCAAACAGGGCTCGGGCTTGCGCCTGATCAACCTGCCCTTGGTCACGGTGATCACCAACACCCAGGTCGACGACAACATCGGCACCGCCATCAATGGCGGTGCCATCTATGCGGAGTCCTCGCCCCTGACCATCACCGGCGGCTCCATCTCCCGCAACACCGGCAGCCGCGAAGGCGCTGGTCTCTACCTGGCCGGCAGCTATTCCGGTTTCGCCGCGGGCACCAGGACCGTGATCGATGGCACCACCATCGCCGGCAACAGCTCCGGCGCCTATGCCGGCGGCGGCATCTACGCCAACACCTGCCCGCTTGCGGTCATGAACAGCGCCCTGACCGGCAACAGCGCCAGCATCGGCGCGGCCATGTACCTGACCGGCGTGACCGAGATCACCGTGCTGGACAACGTGACCGTCACCGGCAACGCCAGCTCCGCGGCCATCGCCGGCGGCACCATTGTCGCAAGCGAGTCGCCGCTCGCCATCAGCAACAGCAACATCTCGGACAACACCGCCGCCCGCAACGGCGCCGGCCTCTACATCACCGGCAGCTATGCGGCTTATCCGCCCGGCACCAGGACCACGGTCTCAGGCTCAACCGTCCGCAACAATATCACCGCGGGCAACTATTCCGGCGGCGGCATCTATACCGCATCGCCAACCGAGATCGTCAGAACATACGTCCAGGGCAACAGGGCAGGCGACGGCGGCGGCATCTATGCCGGCTCGACGCTTGACATCACCAACTGCGTCATCACCGGCAACACCGCCGACCGGGCCTTCACCAATGATGGCGGCGGGGTAAGAGCGGCCGGCGCCACCACCATCCTCAACAGCACCATCAGCGGCAATTATGCCTGGGACGACGGCGGCGGGCTTTACGGCGATGCCACGGTGACCAACAGCATCGTCTACGGCAACGATGCTGGCGATGCGACCCTGAAGCAGTATGGCGGCGTGCCCACCTTCTCCTGGTCCGATGTTGGGCAGACTGGCTTCCCCAGCGGCACCAGCATGAACAGTGATCCGATGTTCGTGGATTTTCAGACGGCGGCAAGCGGCCTGCCGACCACGGCGGGCAATTTCCGGATTTGTGGCGGCGCCGGCACCCCCGATCCGGCCTGCAGCAATGCCTCGCCATGCATCGATGGCGGCACCGGGGCCGGCGCTCCGGCCGACGATATCGAGGGCGATACCCGCAACGGCAATCCCGACATCGGCGCCGATGAGTATGCCATCAACGCCACCACCGTGGGCGTGGCCACGGCCGTGGCCGCCAGCATCACTTCGGTCGCCGTCACCATGCCGTATAGCAAAGACGACAACCATGACAACACCTACACCGTGGACTACAAGCTCGCCGCGGCCGGCAGCTGGACGAACTGGGTAACAGCCGCCGCCCACGTGGCCAGTCCCTATGCCACCACGATCACCGGTCTCACGCCTGAGGCGAGCTATGACTTCCGCATGACCTACAATGATGGGAATGGGGTCAGCGGCACCAATCCGCAAACCGTGACGGTCACCATGCCCAAAAACCCGACTACGACCGGCACGGCGACGGCGACGCCAGCGAACGGGGTGGCCCTCCATATCAGCATGCCCTATACGGACGACGTCAACGCCGACAGCACCTGTTCGGTCGAGTACAAGCCTTCCGCCTCGGGCACCTGGCTCGCCTGGGGCATCAATCCCAAGGGTCATTCTCCGAGCCCGTTCACGGACACCATTACCGGCCTGGCTCGCGGCGGCACCTATGATGCGCGCCTGACCTACCACGATGCGGACGGCGTGGCCGGCAGCAACCCGCAGATCGTCTCCGCCATCACCTTGCCCGGCAACACGGCGCCGGACCAGCCAGTGAACAGCTCGCCGGCCGACGCCGCGGCGGGCGTGAGCCGCACCCCGACGCTCGTTGCCTCGGTTTTTTCGGATCCCGAGGGCGACACCCACGAGGCCAGCCAGTGGCAGCTCGCCGGTGACGCCGGGTTTGCATCGATCGTCTATGACACCGGGCCATGCACCGATCTGGTGCGCCACGCGGTTGCCACCACCCTGGCGAACAACGCAGCCTATCACTGGCGCGTGCGGTATCGGGACAGCGGCGGGCTGTGGTCCGCCTACTCGGCCGGAACCGCCTTGACCACCGGCACACCCCTTCCGGCGAGCACTGTCGCCCACTGGAGATTCGACGAGAACAGCGGCACCACGGCCAACGACAGCGCCGGCACCAGTCACGGCACAGTGAGTGGCGCCGCCTGGATCACCGGCAACAGCGGCACCGCCTTGAGCTTCAACGGCAGCAGCGACGATGTTTCCACGCCGCTCAACATTGAGCAGGCCGGTGGCCAGTCCTACACCTTCGAAGCCTGGGTCAAGCCGGCCAGCACCAGTGCGGCCAGACATTTTGTCGTCAGCACGGATAACGGCTGGTACGACTGGACACTGTTGCGGGAAGGGGCAAGCTGGGCCGTGTTCAACGGCAGCGGCAGCATCGTCTCTTCTGCTTTGAGCGTCGATGTCGATACCTGGCAGCATCTGGTGGCGGTATTCGATGACACCGCCGGCCGGGTGATCCTCTACAAGAACGGCGCGGCCGCGCTGGTCAGCGCCATCAGTTATGACTCCTCGGACAGCGACATCCATATCGGCAGCAATCAGGGCACGTCCGACTTTTTTGACGGCGTGATCGATGAGGTGGTGATTTACCATGCCGCCCTCTCCAGCGCCGAGGTCATGGCGCGTTATCTTGTCACCCGCAACACCCACGCGCCGGGCCAGCCAGCAAACCAGGCACCGGCTCAGGGCGCCACCGGGGTCGCGGTCACCCCGACGCTGACTGGCTCGGCCTTTGCCGACTTCGATCCCGGCGATGCCCATACGGCCTCCCGCTGGCGGCTCCGGCAGGGCGCGGGCACCTATGGCGACCCGGTGACGTCGTTGGACAGCGGTCCGGTCACCTCCAGCCTCACCAGCTACACCGTGCCGGTGGCCAACGGCCTGGCCCTCGATACCGGATATTTCTGGAGCGTGCAGTACAAGGACAGCTCCGGCCTCTGGTCCCCCTGGTCCGCCGAAACCGGATTCACGACCGGGGGCAGCAACGCGGCGCCCGATACCCCAACGACCCAGGCCCCGGCCGGCGGCGCCACGGTCAACGCTCCCAGACCGACTCTGACCTCTTCCGCCTTTTCCGACCCGGACGGAGCCGGTGACAGCCACGCCGCTTCCCAATGGCGGGTCGCCACCGCCAGCGGCAATTACACCGGGGCGACCCTGACCCACGACAGCGCGCTCCAGACCGCAAGCCTCACCAGCTATGCCCTGCCAGCGGATCTTGCGGCCGGGACCACCTGTTACTGGCAGGTGCGGCACCGGGATCAGGCCGGGGCCTGGTCCGCCTGGTCTGCGGAAGCCACCTTCGATACCGCCGCCAACTTTCCGCCCGACACCCCGACCAATGGCAGCCCGGCGGCCGGGGCGACGGTCAACGACCGCACCCCGACTCTGACCGGCTCGGCGTACCGCGATGTGGATGGCGACGTGCAGCGGGCAGCGCAATGGCAGATCGGAGAGGACAGCGGCTTTGCGACCATGGCGTACGACAGCGGCACTGTTGCGGCGGCCACCAGCCACGATATCGCCTCGGTGCTCGCCAACGACACCACCTATTCCTGGCGGCTGCGCTACCAGGACAGCCAGGGCAACTGGTCGGGCTGGTCGGCCGGGACCTCGTTCGCCACCGGCCTTTCCCAGCCGGACGGTGTTGTGGCCTACTGGAAGCTGGATGACGGCAGCGGCACCACGGCCGCAGACAGCAGCGTTGTCGGCATTTATGATGGCGAGATCAGCGGCGCCACCTGGACTGTCAACGGCAAATTCCATTCGGCTCTCACGTTTGATGGTGTCGCCGATTCCGTGAGCACCCCCTTGAACATCGATCAGGGCGGCACACAATCCTATACCTTTGAGGCCTGGGTAAGGCCGGCCGGGACGAGCGCCGGCCGGCATGAGGTGGTTACGTCGGACAACGGCTGGTTTGACTGGTCCCTGCTGCGGGAGGGAGACTGTTGGGCCGTTTTTGACGGCTCCGGCAGTGTCATCTTCCCCGACATGAGCGTCGATGTCGGGGTGTGGCAGCATCTGGCGGCGGTCTTCGATCACAGCGCCGGCCAAGTCACCCTGTACAAGAATGGCCGAGCCACAGCCTATGCCAACCTCACCTTCGACAGCTCGGACAGCAATGTCTTCATTGGGAGCCGGCTGGGCACCAGCGAGTACTTCGACGGCGTGATCGATGAGGTGGTGATCTACAATCGGGCCCTGTCCGCCGCGGAGATCAGGGCCCGGTACGATTATTCCGCTCCGGGAAAGCCGAGCAATGGGACGCCGGCCAACGGCGCCACCGGCGTCAGCCGCGCGCCGGCGCTGGCGGCAAGCGATTTCGTCGACGCCGACGAGGGTGACTTTCATGCCGCCTCACGCTGGCAAATCAGGCCGGCGAACGATCAGTACGGCGGGGCCGGCAGTTATGACAGCGGCGCCAGCTTCGCTGATCTCACCCGGACCAGTCCGGCCACCGCCCCGCAGTACCAGCGGCCAATCACCCTGGCCCCGGCGACGCCGGTCGATGGCTTCCAGGTGAAGATCACCTTGACGGCGGCCAATACCGACAATTACGCCAACATGAAAGCCGACGGCTCGGATCTGCGCTTCTATGACGCCGCCGGCGCCAAGCTGCCTTACTGGCTCGAGACCTGGAACACCGGCGGCAGCTCCACGGTCTGGGTCAAGGTCAAGACAGCGGGCACGAGCACGGTCTACCTGCTGTACGGCGATGCCCTGGCGGTCGCGGAAAGCGATGCCGACCAGGTCTTCGAGCTCTATGACAATTTCGACAGCGCCACTCTGAAATCCGGCTGGTCCTTTTTCAATCCAGGCGGCGACGATGCCTACACCCTCACCGAGCGGCCAGGGTGGCTGCGGATCAAGGTGGTGGGCGACAGCGACACCTGGAATACGGTCAACGATGCCCCGTTCCTCCATTGGGATGCATGGACCACGGCCCAGGACTTTGTCCTCACGACCAGGCAGGATGGGGCCAATGTCAGCGGCAACCGCTACTCCGGGCTGGCCTATATCAGAAGCCTTGCCACCGGCAGTACCAACAAGGGCTATTTCGGCTCGAAGTCGAGCACCTCGTCGGTGATGTTCAGCGCCGATGGCTACCAGGGCTCCACCTGCGCCACGGGCGCGGCGGTCCATCATCTGCGCTTCCGCAAGACCGGCTCGACCCTCGAATACGATTGGAGCACGGATGGGGAGAGCTGGAACAACTGCGGCATCTATACCCTGCCCTCCGTGCCCCGCGACTGGGGGCTGATGGCCAAATCATGGAGCGGCGGCGGCAGTTTCAATACCGACTACGACTATTTCCACGTCCGAAAATACGCGGCTTCCGAGCCGGCAGCCACGGTCGGCGCCCAGGCGGCCAACGGTCTCGTCTCCCCGTATGCCTTCGCCTTCGGCACCACCTATTTCTGGCGCCTCCAATATGAGGACAGCTTCGGTGCCTGGTCGTCATTCTCCGACGAAACCAGCTTCACCACGGTCAACGACACGATCCCCAGCGCGCCCTCGGGCCTCGCCGCCACGGCCAGCGGCGCCTGCGCCATCGATCTCGCCTGGACCGACAATGCCAACGGCGCCACCGGCAACGAGACCGGATTTGCGATCGAGCGGAAGGCCGGGGCCGGCGGGTCCTGGCTCGCGGTCGCCACCGTGGCGCCCAACACCACCACGTACAGCGACAGCACGGGCCTGGCCATCGACACCACCTGCTTCTACCGGGTGCGGGCCACCAACTCCGGCGGCCATTCGGGCTTCTCCAACGAGGCTTCAGCCGCCACCACCTCGGTGACC
This sequence comes from Thermodesulfobacteriota bacterium, assembly GCA_040755095.1. Taxonomy (NCBI): domain Bacteria; kingdom Pseudomonadati; phylum Thermodesulfobacteriota; species Thermodesulfobacteriota bacterium. The sequence continues at coordinate 18,529 of JBFMBH010000033.1, read as the reverse complement.
TGCTACCAGGACAGTGATGGCGATACCTACGGCAATCCGGCTGTGATCGAGGCGGCCTGCCAGGCGCCGGCTGGCTATGTGACCGACAGCGCGGACTGCGACGACACCAAGGCAGCTATCCATCCCGCCACGGTCTGGTATCAGGATGTGGATGGGGACGGCTATGCCAGCGGCACGAACCAAGTCCAATGCGCGGCCCCGGGCCCGACCTGGCACCTGGCTGGTGACCTCACCGCGTCCGGTGGGGACTGCAACGATGACGACCCGGCGGTCCACCCTGGGCTGGTCTGGTTCAAGGATGCGGACGCGGACGGCTATTCCGACGGCACCGCCCTGGCGCAGTGTGTCGATCCCGGGGCCAGCTACTACCCGGCCGGCGGACTTGCCGCCACCAGTGGAGACTGCAACGATGCGGTGGCCGCGATCCGGCCAGGGGCGGTCGAGGAATGCGACGGCGCGGACAACGATTGCGATGGCAGCGTGGATGAGGGGTTTGCCCAGGATCACACCTTCTACCGCGATGCCGACGGTGACACCTACGGCGATGGCTACCACAGCATCGCCACCTGCCAGACCGCGGCTCCCAGCGGCTACGTGGCCAACAGCAGCGACTGTGACGATGGCCACAGGGCGATCCACCCTGCTGCCACGGAGTACTGCAACGGTCGCGACGACAACTGCAATGGCCAGATCGATGAGGCCTGCACTCCCTGCGCCGGCACCCTGGCCGCGCCCAGCGGGCTTACGGCGACAGCGGTCAATTCCCGGATCATCCGGCTGGAGTGGGCGGACAACTCGGACTGCGAGGAGGGCTTCGTTCTGGAGGCCCAGAGCTGGAACGGCCTGTGGACCGTGCGCCAGACCCTGGGGCCGGCGGTGAGCACCTTTACCGACACCGTGGGCATCGAGCCGCAGAAGCAGTACCGCTACCGGGTGAAGGCCGCCCGCGGCTCGACCGAATCGACCTACTCCAACGAGGCGCTGGTCACGACACCTCCCTATGCAGCGGGCGATCGGGCCTGCGAGTGACCAGACGCTCGGCCCCTGGGCCGGGATCACTCGGGCTGGGTATCGTAGCCCACCGTGATGGAGCGGAGAGTGGGGCTGAGCGCCGGGTCTGAAGTCTCCAGGCTGGCCTCCACCTCCAGGAAGCGGCAGGCGGCCAGGCCGCTCAGGGCGCTGGGCGAGGCGGTGAAGAAGGTCTGACCGGTGCCATCGGGTCCCTGGAAGGCTGCGGCGGCCAGCTCCGCCTCGCTGTTGCCGGTGCGAACCTGGAGCTGCACCCCGGTGCCCGCGGGAACCTGGGCATCCCAGGCCAGCGTATGCCACTGGGCTGTCTGCCCGGCCCCGGCGTCGGCGATCAGGCCGGTGATGGTCCCGGTGGCGGTCGGATAGGTGGCGCCGAACGTCCAGGTGCCACTGGCGCCGCCGTTCAGGACCAGCCGCCTGTGCTCCGCATCGTAGGCCATGGAGCCGGCAGCGAAGGTGGGGGCATTGGCCGGGCTCAGCTGCTGCCAGATGGCCGTGGCCGAGTCGAAGGCCCAGGTCTGGTACTGGGCCTGGTCGTCCAGGGTGCCGCCGTAGAGGATCCCTCGGCTCTGCCGACTGTCATAGGCCAGGGGAATCTGATACATGCGGTTGGGGGTGGCGAGGCCGAGATCGCTCCACAGCCAGTCGGCTGAGCTGAAGGCATAGGTCCTGGTGGAGGCCGCTCCGTAGCTGTAGCCGTGGCCAGCGGGGATGACCAGCCGGTTGGCGGCTTCATCGTAGAAGGCGTTCGTCTGGCTCACCTTGGAGTTGCGGAAGCCCTTGCCCGCCGGGGGATCCGTGTTGTGGAAGAGCACCGGGGTCCAGGTGTTCCATACCGGATCATAGGTCCAGGTCTCCTCGTAGTTGATGACCCCGCCGACATAGTTGACGCCCGGGGTGTTGACCCCGCCCACCAGGACCACCTGGCGGATGCTGGTATCGTAAACCAGGGCGTACTTGAAGCGCCGCTGGCCCAGGGGATTGATATTGGCCGCCCCCCGGTTGGTCCACAGGCCGGCGTGGTACTCCCAGGTCGCCCCCGTGTAGTCCAGGAGGACCACCCGGTCCCGGCGCGGGTCGTAGGTCATGTTGGCGCTGCCGGCCCAGCCCCAGTTGGCGTAGTTGGTGGGGGGGGCGGCGGCGGTGGTGATCCGCGTCCACTGGCCGAGCGCCGGGTCGAGCTCGGAGGTCTGGCCGTCGTAGTAGACCAGCTTCTGGCAGCGGCTGTCGTACACCAGCGGGCCGCTGCTGCTGCCGGGCGGCTGGCCGGTGACGCTCAGCTGGCGCCAGTTCTCCGGGCCGGGCGCCAGGGTGACAAAGGCCGGCTCCGCGGCGCCCAGGACGCTCAGGCCGGCCAGAGCCCCGGCGTTGAAATCGGCATCAGTGGTCCAGATCGTCGAGCGGAGGATGGTCAGCTCCTGGTCGGCGGTGGGCTCGCCCACCGCCAGATCCGCGCCGTTGGACGCCAGGAAGCGGTACCGGATCGAGCCGTCGCCAACGCTGGTCAGCCGCACCTGGCGCCGGTACAGCTTGCCGGCAACCGCACCGGCACCGGCCACCTCTTCGTCCATCTCCAGGGTCTCACCGGCATCCACCAGCCCGTTGTCGTTCTGATCCACCCACACCTCCATAGAGCCGGCGCTGGGCGGCCACTGGTTGCCGGCATCGGTGTAGCGGATCCGGAAGTCGAAGGCCTCCCCCGCCAGGCCGACGGCCGGTTTCACCCCGGCGGTGCGCCCTTCCTCGACCACCCAGTCCAGGACAGGCGGCGTGGTCGCCGCCTGCACCTGAACCAGGTGCTCGGCGGTCGGCTCGCCGGAGGCCGGCGCGCCGAAGAGATCCTGAGCCACAAACCGGTAGGCCAGGTCGCCGGCCGCCTCCAGGGTCACGGTCCTGGCAAAGTGCCGGCCAGTGTCGTAATAGAAGGCCTCCTTCTCCTCCATGGCATATTCGATACCGTTGATCACCACCCGGACGCCGTTGGCATCCGGCGGGTTGTTGTCCGGATCCGTGTAGCTGACCCGGAAGCTGAACGTCCGGCCGGCGCCGCCGGCGTCGGGATTGACCCCGTCCGCCTCGAAATGGGTCTCATTGGTCCACGACAGCACCGGCGGCCGGTTGATGAGCTCCAGGGTCCTGACCTCCGTGGGGGCGCCTTCTGCCGCCAGGCCGCTGGGGGCAGAGCCGGTGGAGACGGTGTCCGGTCCGTCGCCGGCCACGATCTTGTAGGGGATGGTGTTGCTGAACGTGTTCCTGATCGGCAGCACCTTCCGGTAGATCCGGCCTTCGCCAGCAGCCGGTCCCACATAGTCCATGGAATAAGCGGTTTCGAATCCGCCGTCGTTGTCGGTGTCGAGCAGCACCCGGATGTAGCTGGGCGCGTTGTCGAAGCCAGCGCCGTTCATATCCAGCAGGTGGTCGAGGTACTTGACCCGGAATTCGAAGCTGCTGCCCGAGACGGCGCTGGTGGGATAGACGCTGGCCGCGGTGTAGTTGGCCTCCCCGGTCCAGGCCAGGAGCGGTGCCTGGTTGGGCACGTTGTACGGCGTCCATTCGAAGGTGCGGTACAGGGTCTGACCGTGGCAGGTGGCGCTGCAGCCCACCCGGTTGGTGCTCAGGGGCAGCCACTGGAAGCCGTCCGCCAGACCCAGGGGCAGGCTGCGCGGCACCGGCGGATTGTAGGCGTTGGGATCCCGGGTGGACAGGGCCCGGTTGTAGTAGAAGAATTCGAGACCTGGCGCCGTGCCGGTGAGCGAGCCGTCGGACAGCATGGCGTAGGCCTTGCTGCCGTGCACGTTGTGGCACTGGGTGCAGCTGACGCCGCTGTTGACCGTGGACCGCCAGTCCGATCGCCAGCCCTGCCACCCGATGGACGCCAGGTGATAATAGTGCCCGACCTTGAGGCTGGCGTTGCCGGTGCTGCGCTGGGCCATGTTGGAGCGCTCGTCCACCGGGTCCAGGAACGGGGTCGAGTCGTGGCACTGGAAACAGAGGAGGTAGTCATCGAAGGTGTTCTCGCCCCAGGGCGTCTTCGGCACCTCCATGGGCTCCTTGCCATCGATCATCTTCAGCCGGTAGCCCTGCCGGTAGCCGGTGGGGGTGACCGCCTGGGTGCCGTAGGTCCGAGCCACGCCATCGATATGCCGGCTGGCCAGGTCATGGCAGCTGCCGCACTCCACGGCCCGGCTCGAGCCGTTGACCATGAGCGGCGGGAACTGGCCGCCCTTGCTGGGATAGGCCTGTGCCGCCGGCAGGCCATGGCCGGTCTTGTAGAACCCCCAGCCCGTGCCATAGGTGTAAGCGCCGTCCTCGTCGCCGATAACGTGGGGCGCGCTGACCCCCTGGATCACCGATGGCTCCTCATCGTGACAGGTGGCGCACCATTTCTCCTTGCCCGGCTTGAGGGACACCCCATCGGCGGCATAGATGCCGGCATCCCAGTTGGCCTTGGCGCCGACTTCCGGATCGCCGACGCCGTCGTAGGTGCCGCCCGGCGAATGGCACGGGTCACAGACCGTGGTGACCGCCAGGCTGGCGGCGCCGTCCTTGAAGCTGGGAAAGGCGCTGGTGTTGTGGCAGTCGCCGCAGGCGAGGGCCGGTCCCTTGGCATCGTCGGCATCGCTTTCCGTATGGGTGGAGTGGCTGAAGAAGCTGCCCTTGCCGCCGGAGCCGGGTCCGCCGAAGCCGCCGTCATGGCCATGGCAGGATTCGCAGCCGCCGCCGCCCGCACCGCCGCCGTGGGCAAAGCCGTTGGCATGGGCGTGGCAGGCCACGCAATTCCGGCCCGCCTGGCCGCCACCGACATTGCTGTGCAGCTGGTCCGGCGCGCTGCCGTCGTTCCGGAAGTGGGTCGTTCGGGTGTGGCAGACCTCGCAGACCCCGTCGGAGGACGCATCGCCGTCGGCGTAGGAGTTGGGTCCGGTGGTGTTGAAGAACCGCACCGTCTGCCGGCCGCTGTTGGGGGTCCGGATCTGGTCCTTGATCAGCTTGCCGTAGAAGATGGCGAACGGGTCGCCCACCGCGGTATAGGCCAGATCGATGGCCGGGCTCACCAGCAAGGTGTCGCTCGTGGTGTCGAGGATGCGGGCGTTGTAGGTGGGATGGGCGGTGTTGGGGACCAGGATGAAGTCGTTGAACTGGTCCTCGGCCCAGCCAGCGTCCGCCACGGTCAGGGTGCCGGTGCCGTACGGGTGCGCCTCGTCCGGCGGGCTGGCGGAGAGGCCCGTGGAAACGCCGGTGGCCACGGTGGCGCCGTACACCTGGTACTGGCGCTGGTGGTGCGGCCAGTGGCAGGTGCGGCATTCGACGGCCCAGTCGCCGTACCGGCTGCTGGTGTTGGCGCTGGAGTGGGTCTGCACCGTGAGGTTGGGCTGGATGACCTCGTTGTGGCAGCTCAGGCACAGGGTGTCGTAGGGGGTGGCGCTGCTCACCCAGGCCGGCGGCGCCTCCTGCACCATGTAGTGGCAGCTCTCGCAGGCGGTACTGGTGCTCCAGTTGTGGGGATAGTGGTAATCGAACCGGTCGGCCACCACCGAACCGGCCAAGAGGAGCACGCCCAGCATACCCACCAGAATCGCCTTCGCGCCTGCCATAACCGTCTCCTGTCCCAGCGTCCTCATCGGCCTACCCTGACCTGCACCGCGTCCAGGGCCAGATCCTGGTCCAGCTGACCGTCGGCCGTCCGATCCACCAGGAAATAGAAGATATAGCCCCCCGGCGGCAGGCCGGTGGTGGCCAGGAAGGTGGTGTGGGCATGGCCATCCGCCAGCGGCCCCTGGTAGATCAAGGCCGGCCGCGGGCTCCACACCTGCCGCGTCTGGTCGTAGAAGAACCAGCCCCAGGGGGAGTGCAGGGCCAGGAGCCAATCCGAGCCCTGGCCCAGGGCCGCGCCGGCTGCCAGGCCGTAGGAGACCACCAGCGGCTGGCCGCGCCGCAGGATCATCGGCCCGTCGCTGCCATTGGCCTTGAGATCCGGCACCGGCGCCGGCGGCGGGACATGGAGCGGGAAGACGATGTCGTCCAGCCAGGCGCTGGCCGCGGCATCGCCGTCCCTCTTCCGGTATTCCCACCGGAAGACATGGCGGCCGGCCGGCACCGGGAGCCAGGCTTCCTGCCAGTCCAGATCCCCGGCCCAGGAGGCCGCTTCAACCCCATCCAGCAGGAAGCTCAGCTGGTCGCTGCCGGTGGTATCGCGCAGCCGCAGCCAGAAGCGGATCTCCCCCGGCTGGGGCACCTCCAAGGCCACCTCCAGGAAGCTCATGCCGCCAGCCGCCAGATCAATCGGCGCCTGGGCCGCGTACCGGCCCTGATGCGGCACCTGGTCCTGGATCGTCCAGGCCGAGGCGCCACCGGTCAGCCAGGGGAAGGCGCGCCAGTGGCCGAGCTCGAAGGTCTCCCGCTCCCGGTCTGGCCCGAAATGGGCAGTCACCGCCCGCTGGCCCGTCATGACCAGGCGGCAGACCGGGTCACTGCCCGTGCAGTCGCCACCCCAGCCGACAAACACCTGCCCGGCGCCAGGACTGGCGGCGAGAGCCACCGGGGAGCCCTGGGCCAGCTCGGCCGTACAGGCAGGCGGGCAGGCGATGTCTCCCGACCCGCTTGCCACCGCGCCGGCACCCGCCACCGTGACCACGAGGTCATGCCAGACCGGGGCGGCCAGGAACAGGGCCTCGATGCTGTGATCCCGATCCAGGGCGACAAAGGTGTAGCGGTCCACCGGCCCTGCGGCGATGCCGTCCACCAGCACATCCGCGATGGTGTAGCCCGGCTCCGGGGCAATGGTGAAGGTGGCGCTGTCCCCCTCGGCCCTGGTCACCGTGCCGCTGGGGACGATGCTGCCGTGGGCACCGGCACCGGCCCAGATGGCCACGGACTCCGGGGCGACGAAGGTCGCCTCCACGGTGTGATCCCCGGCAATCCCGCCCAGGACATACTGGCTGGCCGCCCCCTGCTCGACGCCGTCCACCAGCAGGCGTCCCACCCGGTAGCCCGGCTCCGGGCTCAAGGTGAAGGCCACCTGGCCGCCGTGCGCCACGGACAGGACACCCTCCGGGCTCAGGCGGCCATGGCCCTGGGCGGTTGCCCGCACCGTATGGACCTGGGGGGCGAAGGTCACGGCCAGGACGTGGTCGGCCTCTACCGCCGGCAGGGTGTACACCGTCCGGGTCAGGCCGCCCACGCCAGCCACCGCCACCCCATCGACCTCCAGGCCGGCGATGGCATAGCCCTCGTCGGCGGCGAGCAGGAAGTCCTGGGCCGCACCGTCTGCGACCGTGACGGCCCCGGCCGGCGCCAGGTGGCCCCGGCCAGCGGCACCGGCGGTAACGGTGTGCACGCTGCCCGGAAGGCCGAACACCTCGATGCCGGCGGCATCGGCAACAAACAGGCGGCCGGTCTGGACGCCGATGCCGACATCGAGGGGCGTCCGCAAGGGGGTGCTGGTGTCGTAGACCGCCCCCTGGTAGATGCCCAGGGCGTCGAACAGCTGCACCACGCCCTGGTAGGCATCCACCACCAGCAGATCGCCGTCCCCATCGGCGGCCACGCCCGTAGGCTTGATGAGCACGCCGGCCCCCAGGCCGAACCCACCGAATTGCCTCAGGAACTGTCCTTCGAGATCAAAGACCTGCAGCCGGGCGCCCGGGTGGGTGCCCGTGGGGGAGTCCACGAGGCACAGGTCGACAACCACCATCTCCTGGCGCTCTTCGAGGATGGTGATGGCGGTGGGGTAGTTGAACTGGCCGTCCTCCCGGCCCGGGCTGCCGAAGGAGAACCGCCAGCTGCCGTCCGCCCCGTAGACCTTGATTGCGTTGGCCAGGGCGTCGGCGACATAGATCGTGCCACTGGCGGACACGGCGATGGCCAGCGGCCGCCTGACCTCGCCGGCGCCGCGGCCGAGCTGCCGGACCGGAACCAGGTCCGGGGTGTAGACCCGCACGCTGCCATCGCCGCTGCAGCCGACCAGGATGCTGCCATCCGGCGCCACCGCCACGCTGCTGGGCTGGTCCAGGTCGGACCGGCTGGCCCGCTGGCTGCCCTCAGGGCCGTAGACCGCCAGCCGGCCGGCATTGGCCTGCACCACGGAGAGGCTCTCGTCCCCAGCCACGGCCAGGGCAGTAGGCGCATCCAGGGCCAGCCGGCCGAGACGGGTATAGCCGGCAAAGGTCTCACCGGAGGCCCGCAGCGGCAGCAAACAGAGAAACAGCAGGATGACAAGGGGGGCACGCCCCCGGCAGGAGAGGCATCTCATGGCAGGTCCTCGTCTTGACCGGTTGACCAGGATGGAGCGGCTTGCCGCTCACCTCCTGTGCTCCTTCGCCTCGCTCTAAGCCTTGCCGGCCCGGGCCCCCGGGCTGGCCGTCCCGGCCGAGCCGGACGCAAGCCATAAGGAGCGAACGGGAAGGTACTCTTAACAGAATGGGCGAAAGACAGCTACAAGGGAATGACGTCGTCGCCGCCGGCTGCTCGTTCGAGCCGCCCTGGGCCGCCTCACCGGAGGCCAAGCCCAGGGCGGCCGCGCCGCCTCGACACCCGCCCCCGCTTCTGGTAGGTTGGGACCGCCGAGCGGCTGGGGTAGGCGGACGTTCTCCCAGTGCCGCTCCAGGAGCTGGCCCGCTATCTCTCCCGGCTGGGGCTCGACCACGGCTACCTGGCCCTGTTCGAGACCGCTGCCGACAAGCCCTGGGAGGAGCGCCTCCGCTGGGAAGAGCGGATTGAGGCCGGTAAACGGATCACCCTGGTGGGGATGTAGGCGGCGGCCCGGTCAGAGCGCATCCCCCTCTTTAGGTCCCGCCCGCTGCCGGCCCGCCATGCCGAGCTGCCAAGTCGATTTCCCGTCCTGGATTCTGAAAACGTGCGGTTCACCGGTAACGGCTGCCCGGTGGTCTCCAGGTCGTTGCCTCATCCTTCATGGAGGTCCCCATGCTCGAGCCCGTTCGCGCCCCGGAGTCGGCACGCCAACCCCTGGTCGCGGCCTTCGACGCCTTGCCTCCCATCCAGCAGGCCGTGGTGGAGCTGCTGGCCATCATCGTGGCCCCGATCCGTGCCACGCCCGTGGTCCAGTGCCTGAGCGAGCTGGATCTCCGCCGGGACGATGGCCGGCTCTATACGAGCAAACGGGACATCTTGCCGCTTCTTGAACGCCTCACCAGCGACGGCCTCGTGAAACGGGATGGGGAAATGTTTTCCTGCCAGCCCCTGATCATGGAGACGGCAGCCAGGAAGCTGGCGCGGCAGGGCCGATTTGCCGAGGTCGCCAAGGCAATATGGTATTTTGGCGCCCATAACGTCCACGACCAGCCGCCAGAGGAGAGCCTTTTCATCACGGTTCGCATCGATTTCTACAACCAGGATGTCGAGGCCTTCTACGAGAAGATCCGCCGGTTCAACAAGCGGCGATCGATCCTGGATACCGTTTCGCCATTCAAAGTGCTGTGCCGCATCCTGGAAAACCCCTTCGATCCCCAGGTGATCGAAGACCTGTCGCCGGCTTTCTTCCTGGGCTATCTCTGGGACAAAGCCGCCGACCTGGCCCTGCCACCCGAACTGGAGCCGCATGCCATCCCCCTTCTGCGGGCACGGTTGGCTCTGGCTCAGCCTGGCGCCAGGGAGGAGGCAAACCCCCTCATCCCGGAGGTCAGTCTTCTTTTGCTGGAGCAGCTGATCCTGCGGGGGGACTGGCCGGAGGCCCAAGGCCTCCTGGCCGACTGCAAGAAACGGTTCCCATCCTTTCTGATCCTCCAAGAGGTCGAGGCCTGGCTCTTGTTCGCGCAAGGCAGGTATGCGGAGAGCCTCAAGGTCTATCAAGGGGTCCTGCAACAGGCTGGCAAGCGGATTGGCAAGCGCAAGGTCTATCTCCTTCGCCCCCAGAGCCCCTTGTATGTCCTTGCCCTCATCCGGAGCGGGTCGGAGGCCAACCGGAAGACCGCCCTGGCCTATGCGCAAGGGGCGGTGTCCCAGGACCGTTACCTGCCCAGCCATGCCTGCCTGGCCTCCCTGGTGCGCGCCCTGTCCGGGGAAAAGGTGCATTCCTTCGTGGACTCCAGCCTGCTCGAAAACACCTCGGTGCCGTTTGCCCCCCTTCTCCTGCTCCTGTTGGGCGCCTGCCATTACTGGACCTCGACACCGCTGCCGCCAGGCCTCGAAAAGCGCCTGCAGGCGCTGGCGGCCGAACGTAAGGCCGCCGGCTCCCGGTGGCTGGCCGCCGAGGTCTCCGAGCTTCTGGTCCGGCTCGGACTGGGGGCAGGGTACGGAGAGGCGGCCCGCACCTTCCGGGAGGCGGTCGGCTGGAAGAGCCTCCTGGATGCGGTGGGCAGCCAACAGCCCTGGGAGCGGGCCCTGGATGCCCTGACTGCCATGGGGCCGGGCGGGACCGGTGAAATCGGGCCGGACAAGGAGATCCGGCTGGCCTGGCAGCTGACGGTGCACCAGGGTGGGTTTCGGCTGGAGCCCAAGGAACAGCGCCGGCAGAAGAACGGCGCCTGGACCCAGGGCCGAAACGTGGCCCTGAAGCGCCTCCAGGAGAAAGGCGTCCCCTTCATGAGCGAGCAGGATCGGAGGGTATGCGCCCATCTCAAGGCCTATCGCACCGGGTATTACGGTGCCGTCCAGTACGAGTTTGCGCCCCAGGCCCTCCTGGAGCTGGTCGGGCATCCCGCCATCTTCCGGGCGAATCATCCCGAGACCCGGGTGGAGCTGGTACGCCACCAGCCTGAGCTCCTGGTCCGGCGCAAGAAAAGCGGCGGTATCATCGTCGAGCTCGTGCCCTATCCCGGCCCCGAGACCCAAGTCATTGTCCAGGAGGAGAGCCATACCCGATTCCAGGCCATTGCCGTTACGGCCGAGCATCACCGGATCGCCGGCATCCTGGGCCGGCGCGGCCTGTCGGTGCCCAGCGCTGCCCAGGCGCGGCTCATGAGCGCCGTGGGCGCGGTGGCCGGCCTGGTCACCGTCCATTCCGACGTGGCCGGCGACGCTGCGGCCGGCGTGGAGACGGTGGAGGCCGATGCCCGGCCCTGTCTCCTTCTGCGACCGAAGGGAGAAGGTCTTACGGCGCGCCTGCGCGTGCGTCCCCTGGGCGCAGACGGGCCCACCTATCTGCCCGGCCAGGGCGGTGCCACGGTCATCGCCGAGGTGGCGGGGAAGCGTCTTTTGGCCCAGCGGGACCTGGCCAGGGAGAGGTCTGCGGCCGACCAGCTCCTGGCGGACTCCGCCGTGCTCGCCGGAGAGGCGGAGGAGACCGGGGATGCCGAGTGGCTCGTGCCGGGGCCGGAGCCGTGTCTCGATCTTCTTCAGGAGCTCTTGGCCCAAGGCGAGGCCATCATCGTGGCCTGGCCCGAAGGCCAGAGCATGAAGGTCCTGCCCAGGAAGGGTCCCGATGCCTTCCGCCTGCGGATCCGCTCCCAGAAGGACTGGTTCGCCATCGACGGCGACCTGATGGTGGACGATCACCGGGTCCTGGCCCTGGGCCAGCTCCTCGACCTCCTCGGAACGACCCCTGGCCGCTACCTCCCCCTGGGCCAGGGCGAGTTTCTGGCCTTGACCGCCGAGCTCCGCAAGCGTATCGACGAACTGGCCGCCTTCACCCAGAGCCATGGCAAGGGATTGCGGCTCCATCCCCTGGCCTCCCAGGCCCTGTCCGGGCTCTTGGCAGAGGCGGGCTCGGTGGAGGTGGATCGGGCCTGGCAGGCCCATCTCAAACGCCTGGACCAGGCACAATCCTTCGAGCCGCTGGTGCCCTCCACCCTGCGGGCGGAGCTCCGCGACTACCAGCGGGAGGGGTTTGCCTGGCTGGCCCGGCTGGCCCACCTGGGCATGGGGGCATGCCTGGCCGATGACATGGGCCTGGGCAAAACCGTGCAGGCCCTGGCCCTGCTTCTCTTGCGGGCCAAGGATGGACCGGCCCTGGTGGTGGCCCCCACCTCGGTTTGCCCGAACTGGCTGGACGAGGCGGTGCGGTTCGCCCCCAGCCTCCGTTTCGCTCCCCTGGGCCAGGCCCGCCGCCAGGAGACGGTGGCCGGCCTGGGACCCTTCGACGTCCTGGTGGTGAGCTACGGCCTGCTCCAAACCGAGGGCGTGGCCGATCTTTTGGCCGAAGGCGTCTGGAGCACCGTGATCCTCGACGAGGCCCAGGCCATCAAGAATGTCGCCACCAGGCGCTCCCAGGCGGCCATGCGTCTTGCGGCCGGGTTTCGGCTCCTGACCACCGGTACGCCCATCGAAAACAACCTCGGTGAGCTGTGGAATCTGTTCCGGTTCCTGAACCCTGGGCTCCTGGGCTCCCTGGAGGGCTTCAACCAGCGTTTCGCCGACCCCATCGAGCGCCAGAGCGACAAGGGGGCCCGGCGCCGGCTGAAACGGCTCATCCAGCCCTTCATCCTCCGCCGGACCAAGGCCCAGGTCCTGGAGGAGCTGCCGCCCCGCACCGACATCATCCTCCACGTCGATCTGTCGGCCGAGGAGATGGCCTTCTACGAGGCCTTACGCCAGAAGGCCCTGGCCGCGGTGGCCACGGCGGAAGGATCGCCCGGCGCCCAGCATCTGCGGGTCCTGGCCGAGATCATGCGGCTGCGCCGGGCCTGCTGCGATCCGCGGCTCGTTCTCCCTGAGGCCGGCATCTCGGGCTCCAAGTTGGCGGTATTCGGCGAGGTGGTGGAGGAGCTGGTGGCGGGCCGCCATCGGGCGCTGGTCTTCAGCCAGTTCGTGGATCACCTGGCCCTGGTGCGGGGGCTGCTCGATGGCAAGGGCATTTCCTACCAGTATCTCGACGGCTCGACCCCGGTCCGGGACCGGAAACGGGCCGTGGACGCCTTCCAGGCCGGCGAGGGCGAGGTCTTTCTCATCAGCCTCAAGGCTGGCGGCACTGGCCTCAACCTCACCGCCGCCGACTTCGTCATCCATCTGGACCCCTGGTGGAACCCGGCAGTGGAGGATCAGGCCTCGGACCGCGCCCACCGCATCGGCCAGGAGCGGCCGGTCACCGTCTACCGCCTGGTGGCCCGCCGGACCATCGAGGAGAAGATCGTTGCCCTGCACCAGACCAAGCGCGACCTGGCCGACAACCTCCTGGCCGGCACCGACACGGCCGGCCGCATCTCCACCGAGGATCTCGTGCGCCTCATGCGGGGGGATGAGGCAGGAGGAGAGGGAGGTGGAGGGGAGGCGTAAGCCATGCTCGTCACCCCTGAAGACTTCGACCGCCTGCACGGCCGCGACCGGTTCCTGGAGGCTGTAGAGGCCGGTCTCGCCGACTCCGAGGCCGGGCGTTTGACCGACGACCAGGACCTGGAGGCTGAGCTGGACCGTGCCCTGGGAACAGCCGCCACATGAGGCTCCTCTGGACCGCCCGCGCCAAGCGGGATCTTATCGCCCGCAGAGCCGTAGCACACGGCCGCCCCGATTCCCGCAATCGGGTAGCCGGTTTTTTTCTCCCCCTCCCCCCACACCACCCGGCATGCGGGTCCGCACCGGGCGGCTCAGGGACAAACGTGTAATGCACCCTCACGCCCATGCCGGGCGTGCACAAAAAAGCCGCCCCGGCCATGGCGCTGGCCGGGGCGGCGGTGAGAGCGGCAATTGCCGGGGACGGGGCCTAGAAATCGATCCGGAAGGAGTAGACGTCGTCCTCGGCGGCGCTTTGCACCTTGAGGCCGCAGTGGTGGAAGATGGTCTGCATCCGCTTGTTGATGCGCAAGACCTCGGCGGCAAAGCCGCGGATGCCGCTCTTCTTGGCCAGGGCCGCCAGGTGGCGGAAGAGGAAGGAGCCGATGCCCCGGTTCTGCCACTCGTCCCGCACGACAAAGGCCACCTCGGCGTAGTTGGTCCGCTCGTCGAGATAATAGCGCCCCACCGCGATGATCTCGTCGCCGTGGGCGGCCGGCACCGTACCGACCACCGCCACGTCCCGGCGGTGATCCACGTAGACGAAGTTGTGGATCTGTTTGTGCCCGAACTTCTGGTTGCGGGTCATGAAGCGGTAGTAGAGGGTCTCCTGGGAGAGGGCGTAGAGGAGATCCTTCATGGCCGGCTCGTCGGTGGGATGGATGGCCCGGAGCTGGATCTGGGTGCCGTCGTCCAGGAGCAGGCTGGTCTTCATGTCCTCGGCCGCCACCACGAACTTGCCCTCCACCTCCCGCATGTCCTGGTGCAGGATCTTCTCCTCGATCGCCTCCTTCAGGAGCTGCTCCCGGAAGCTCGGGTGGGCGATGCTGATGAGGGCCAGGGCCCGATCCTGAACGTTCTTGCCATGCAGATAGGCCACCCCGTACTCGGTGACCACGTAGTGGACCTCGCCCCGGGTGATGACCACCCCGGCACCGGGGGACAGCTGGGTGACGATGCGGGAGGCCGTGGCCTCCCGGTTGGTGGCGGCCAGAACGATGATCGGCTTGCCGCCCGGCGAGCTGGCAGCCCCCCGGTGGAAGTCCACCTGGCCGCCGATGCCGGAGTAGAACTTGCGGCCGATGGAATCCACACACACCTGGCCGGTCAGATCCACCTGCAGGGCGAGGTTGATGCTCACCATCTGGTGCTGGCGGCTGATGATGTACGGATCGTTGACATAGGAGGTGGGCCGGAAGCTGAACAGGGGGTTGTCGTTCACCAGGTCGTAGAGCGCCTGGGTGCCCATGCAAAACGAGGTGACGATGGTCTCCCGGTCGGTGGTCTTGCGCCGGCCACTGACCGCGCCGCTGGCGATAAGGTCCATGATGGCGTCGGTGATCACCTCGGTATGGATGCCGAGGTCCTTCTTCTCCTTCAGGAAATGGCTGACCGCGGCCGGGATGCGGCCCACCCCCGGCAGCCGTCCCATGCCGAACTGGATCGTCGAGCCGTCCTCGATCAGACCGGCCACGAAGCGGCCGATCTCCTCGGACACCGGATGGACGGGGTTCACCTGCCGCTCCAGGAGCGGCACCTCGGCCGGCACCAGATAGTCGAGGTCAGAGATGTCCACCAGGGAGTCGCCGTGGGTCCAGGGCATGTGGGGATTCACCTGGGCGATGACCAGGGAGGCATTCTCGCAGGCGCTTTTCACGATATCCACCGAGATGCCCAGGCTCACCTTGCCGTGCTCATCGGGCGGCGTGGTCTGGATGAGGGCGACGTCCAGGGGGATCTGGCCGGACCGGAAGAGCTTCGGAATATCGGACAACAGCACCGGGGTATAGCCGCCCAGGCCCTCCTGGATGAGGTGGCGGACGTTCTGGCCGATGAAAAAGCTGTTGACCGTGAAGACGTCGGCCAGGCGCGGGTCGGCATAGGGGGCATCCCCTTTGGTGAGCAGATGGAGGATCTCGATGTCCGCCAGCTCGCCGGCCCGGCCCACCAGGGCCTGGACGAGCAGGGTGGGCTGGGCGCAGCCGGTGCCGATGAAGACCCGGTTGCCGGGCTTGAGGCGTGCCACCGCCTCCTTGGGGCTGACGATCATGTCGCGATAGCGCTCCCGCCACTGCCGATCGTGGGGGTAGGTGGGCTCAAGGGTCATCTCATCCCTCCAGGGGCCTTATGGTCATGCGGGCGTCGGCAACGATGGGCACCGAGCCGATCTCGCCCACGATGTACGGGTTGATGTCCAGCTCCAGGATCTGGGGAAAATCCGTGGTCAGCTGGCTGATGCGCTGCAGGCCGGAGGCGATGGCCTCGATATCCACCCCCTTCTGGCCCCGCTTGCCCTTCAGGATCTCGTAGGAGCGGGTGGAGGTGAGCATCTGCACCGCCTCGTCCCGGGTGATGGGGGCGAGATGGAAGGTGACATCCTTCATCACCTCCACGAAGATGCCGCCGAGCCCGAACATGAGCATGGGCCCGAACTGGGGATCCCGGGTCATGCCCAGGATGATCTCCAGTCCCTTCTCCAGCATCCTCTCCACGTAGACCCCCTCGATGAAGGCGTTGGGCGCCTGCTGGGACATCCGCAGCATCATGAGGTCATAGGCGTCCCGCACCTCGCCTTTGCTGGCCAGATTCAGCCGCACGCCGCCCAGGTCGGTCTTGTGGACGATGTCCGGAGAAACGATCTTCATGGCCACCGGGAAGCCGATGCGCTCCGCTGCTGCCATGGCCTCCTGGCCGGAGGTGGTGAGATAGCCTTCCGGCACCCGGAAATCGTAGGCGGCCAGGATGTCCTTGGACTTCACCTCGCCCAGATGCAGCCGGCCGGTCCGCTGCCGGCGGATGATGATCCGCTCCACCCGGCGCCGGTTGACCCGGAAGCGGGTGACGATGCGCGGTGGCCGGCTGCGCCAGGCAGCATAGTCCCGCATGGCCTTCAGGGCCGAGACCGCCCGCTCCGGCGAGTCATAGTCCGGCAGGCCCGCCGCCGCCAGCTCCTGCCGGCCGGGCATGACGCTTTTTCCCCCCATGAAGGCGGCCAGAACCGGCTTGTCGGGAGAAAGGTTGGCGGCGATTGCCCGGGCGGTCTCCGCCGGCCGGGTCATGGCCTGGGGGGTGAGAAGCACGATGACGGCATCCACGGTGCCGTCCTGCTGGGCCGCCTGCAGGGCTGCCACGTAGCGGCCGGGATCCGCATCCCCCAGCACGTCGGTGGGGTTGCCGATGCTGGCGGCCCGGGGCAGCTTCTCCTTGAGTGCCGCGGAGATGGACCGCTCCGGCTCGGCCACCACCATGCCCGCCTTCTCCACCGCGTCGGCGGCCATGGTGCCCGGCCCGCCGGCGTTGGTGATGATGAGGGTGCGGTCGCCCTTGGGCAGGGGCTGCATGGAGAGCGCGGTGGCAAAGTCAAACAGATCCTCGAAGGTGTCGGCCCGGATGACGCCGGCCCGCTTGAAGGCGGCGCCATAGGCGGTCTCGGAGCCGGCCAGTACCCCGGTATGGGAGCTGGCGGCCTTGAGACCGGCGGCGGTGGTGCCGCTTTTGAGGAGCACCACCGGCTTCAGATTCGCCGCCTCCTCCGCCGCCTTCACGAAGTCGTCGCCGTCGGAGATGTCCTCGAGATAGCCGACAATGACCTTCGTCTGGGGGTCGTGGGCCAGGGCGGTCAGGAAATCCACCTCGGTGAGATTGGCCTTGTTGCCGATGGAGGCCAGCTTGGCCAGCCCCAGGTGCCGGCTGGCAGCCAGGTCCAGGATGGCGGTGCACAGGGCCCCGGACTGGGAGATGACGGAGATGCCGCCCGGCTCCGGCATGGAGCCGGCAAAGGAGGCGTTCATGCGGTTGTCGGTATTGATGAGCCCCAGGCAGTTGGGGCCCATGAGCCGGACGCCGGCATCCGCCACCCGTTGCGCCAGCCGGCGCTCCAGCTGGGCGCCCTCCGGCCCGGTCTCCTTGAAGCCGGCCGAGATGACGATGAGGGCCTTGGCCCCGGCCCTGATGGCATCGTCGGCCGCGTCCAGCACCCCGGCCTGGGGCACGACGATGAGGGCCAGATCCACCCGGCCGCCCCATTGGGCCAGGGAGCCATAACAGCGGAGATCCAGCACCGTGTCTGCGTTGGGATTGACCGGCACCACCTCGCCGGCGAAGCCGCCTTTCTTCAGGTTGGCCAGGATCTCGTGGCCGACCTTGCCCGGGGTCTTGGAGGCGCCGATGACGGCAACGGCCTGAGGATAGAACAGGGCTTCCAGCATGATGAAGGCTCCGTAAGGGAATGGCCCGCCCTGCCCGGGCGCTCAGGAACGCGCAAGGGGGGCGGGCCAGAAGGAGCCGCCAGATGAGCCCGAAGGGGCAAGCCTGGCGGCGGGACGAATGCTGCCGTCCAGGGTAGCGAGGGGGGCGGGATCAGGTCAAGGGGGAGATCGCGGCGGCTCCGGTTGCGGTGGACCGGGAGGCTCAAGCAGGGGCCATGGCCGGCGAAGCTGCGCCCAGGCTAGAGGGGAGCCAGATCGACCAGGAGCCGGTGCAGGGAGATGGCGCGTATCCGATCGGTCAGGGGGAAGGTATGAAGACCAGCGTGGACGACATCCAGGCGGTCCAGCGCCAAGTCCACAAGGGCGGTGTGCATGGAGCGAGTGGTGCGGGGCTCAGCCGTGTACTTGAATTCAAAGCCCAGCCGTACGCTGCCGCGGATGACCAGAAGATCGAGCTCCGCCCCGCCGTGACTCCCCCAGAAGAAGCATTCTTCGGGCCGGGCGCCGAGACGGGTGACAACCTCCTCCAAGGCGAAGCCTTCCCAGGAAGCGCCCACTTTGGGGTGGCCAGTGATCTCGTGCCTGGCTGGCAGATTGAGCAGGGTGTGCAGCAGGCCCGGATCAGCCACGTAGATTTTGGGAGCCTTGATCTGGCGTTTGCCGAGATTCTCATGCCAGGGCAGGAGCTGCCGGAGCACCAGCCCGGCACACAGAGCATCCAGGTAGCGTCGAACAGTGGTCGCAGCCACGCCGAAGGCCCGCGCCAGCTCGGCACCGTTCCAGACCTGTATTGCCGCCGACCCGAAACCCCGCAGTATTGGCCGGTGAGGAATGCCGCAGGGGTGGTGTTTGGGCGGAGGTATGCGTCGTCTGCGGGGCTGAGGATGGACCAGGCCGTTTTTTGCCGGCTCGCG
>JBFMBH010000032.1 GCA_040755095.1 Thermodesulfobacteriota bacterium | reverse complement strand
CCGGCGGGAGGCGGGGGGCGGGGTGATTCTGGACGCGATCCACGAACTGGACTACCTTGGGTGGATTCTGGGACCGGTTGCCACCGTGAACGCCGCGGTGGCCGCCCGGCTGAGCGACCTCGATATCGACGTCGAAGACTATGCCTGCCTGGCCTTGCGGCACGCGTCAGGGACGGTGTCGGAGATCCATCTCGACTATCTGCGCCCCTATAAGCGCCGGGGCTGTGAGCTGGTTGGAGAGGACGGCATGCTCCTGTGGCAGAGCGAAGGCAAGAACCCGGAGATCTGCAGCGTCCGTCTGTTCCGGCGGGATCGCGACCAGTGGGAGACCCTCCACGCCTCCGACAGCCTGGACGGCAACGAGCCTTACCGGCTGATGCTGGGGCGCTTCATCGCTGGCGGTGAGCAGGAATGGTCTTTGCTCCTCGACGGCAGGCAGGCACTTCGGGAGCTGGAGGTCGCCCTGGAGGCCCGGGCAAGGGCAGGGGCCGGCGCCATGTGCTGCGCCACGTCCTGAGAGCGCCGGGGCAGGTCGACTCAGGGGTGGAGTTGGGCATGGAAAACCGACCACGGGATCTTTCGCTGAGCCTGGCCATGCAGGCCCGGGCGCGAGTTTGCATACCGGGCATGACCCAGCTTCTGTCCAAGCGGCCGGACCGCTTCTCCCTGGGGGTTTGGCCAGGCTATTTCAGCCGCGCCCAGGGGGTGGAGGTCTGGGATCTGGACGGCAACCGATACCTGGACATGAGCATCGCCGGCATTGGCGCCAACATCCTGGGCTACGGGGATCCGGAGGTGGACGAGGCGGTGCGCCGCGCCATCGCCGACGGCGTCAGCTCGTCCCTCAACTGTCCGGAGGAGGTGGAGCTGGCGGAACTCCTGTGCGAGATCCACCCCTGGGCCCAGATGGTGCGCTTTACCCGGGCCGGCGGCGAGGCCATGGCCGTAGCTGTTCGCATCGCCAGGGCCCACACCGGTCGGGACCTGGTCGCCTTCTGTGGCTACCATGGCTGGCACGACTGGTACCTGGCCGCCAACCTGGCCAGTGGCACGGCTCTGGAAGGCCATCTCATGCCGGGCCTGAGCCCCCGCGGCGTGCCTGCTGGCCTGGCCGGCACCGCCTTGCCGTTTCGGTACAACCAGCTGCCGGAACTGGAAGCGATCTGCGCCCGCCACGGCGCTAGCCTGGCCGCAGTCGTCATGGAGCCCATCCGCAACGATACCCCTGCTCCCGGCTTCTTGGCTGGGGTCAGAGATCTGGCCGCCAAGAACGGTGCCGTCTTCATCTTCGATGAGATCTCGGCGGGATTCCGGCTATGCTCAGGCGGTGCCCATCTGATCCTGGGCGTCGCCCCGGACCTGGCGGTCTTTTCCAAGGCCTTGGGCAACGGCTACGCCATCGGCGCCGTCATCGGTCGCGCCGAGGTGATGGCCGCAGCCCAGGAGAGCTTCATCAGTAGCACGTGCTGGACCGAGCGGCTGGGGCCGGCAGCAGCCCTGGCCACCGTTCGCAAGCACCGGGCCTGTCAGGCGGCGGACCATCTGGTGCGGGTCGGTGGCCTGGTACAGGAGGGCTGGCGTAAGGCAGCGGCCCGGCATGGCCTGCGGATCTCGGTCGGCGGCATCCCGCCGTTAAGTCACTTCGCCTTCCAGGACTCGCTGCCCCAGCAACGCAAGGCCTTGTTCGTGCAAATGATGCTGGACCGGGGCTGCCTGGCCTCGACGCTCTTCTACGCCATGTACGCCCACCAGGAAGAACACGTAACCTCGTATCTGCGCCTGGTGGACGAGTGTTTCGGGGAGCTGGCGACCCTGGGGGACGAGGGGGTGCTGCTGGCGGCCCTCCGTGGCCAGCCGGCCAGCGCCGGTTTCGCCCGGCTGATCTGAACCCCGCCGGAGCAGGCGCTCCGGCGGGCAGCGGACGGTGGTCATGCTCGCCATCATCGATTACGGCATGGGCAATCTACGTTCCATCGCCAACGCCTTCCTGGCGCTGGGCTGTCAAGTGCTGGTCACCCGCGCGGCAACCGATCTGGAGGCAGCGGACGCCATCGTGCTGCCCGGGGTTGGTGCTTTCGAAGACGGCATGCGCAGGCTGCGGGAACTGGGGATGATCGAGGCCCTGAGTCGTCAGGTGCTGGACCGGCGTAAGCCCTACCTGGGGGTCTGTCTCGGCATGCAGTTCCTGGCCTCGGAGAGCCACGAGCACGGGGTGACCAAGGGCCTGGGCTGGCTGCCGGGAACGGTCGAGAGGATCGTGCCCGAGGGCGGGGCCTTCAAGGTGCCGCATATAGGCTGGAACGACGTCGAGGTCGTAGGCTTCGGGCCGCTATTCCGGGATCTCGCCCCCCGGCCGGTCTTCTACTTCGTGCACAGCTACCACCTGCGACCGGTACCGGAGTCGGCACATCTAGTCACTTCCCGCTGCTGGCACGGCACGGACGTGGTGGCCAGCGTGTCCCTCGGGCACATCCACGGGGTGCAGTTCCATCCGGAAAAGAGCCAGGCGGCAGGCCTGAAGCTGCTGCGCAACTTCCTGGACAGTTGCGCGCACGAGGCGCCGCATGCTTAAGAAGAGACTCATCGCCACCCTGTTGGCCCGTCACGGCCGCATCGTCCAGAGCATCCGCTTTGCGCACACCAACGTCATCGGCAATGCCATCACCGCCGTCGATTTCTTCAATACCTGGGCGGTGGACGAAATCGTGCTTCTGGACGTCAGCCGGGATCAGGAGTTCCGGGAGCCCTTCGGGCAGATCGTGCGCGACCTGTCGGAGCGCTGTTTCGTGCCGCTGACCGTGGGCGGTTGGATCTCCCGGCCGGAGCACGTACGCACCTTTCTCCAGCTGGGAGCCGACAAGGTGGTGATCAACACCGAGGCTTATCGGCAGGAGGAGCTGGTGGCGACCTGCGCCCGCACCTTCGGCAGCCAGTGCATCGTCGTTTCCATGGATGTGCGGCGTGACCAGGAGGGGCGGTACGAGGTGATAGTTGACCGGGGCCGGCAGCCCACCGGGCTTGACCCGTTGTCCTGGGCCCGGATCGTTGAGGAACGGGGGGCAGGCGAGATCTACCTCACCTCCATCGACCAGGACGGATCCCGGCAAGGGTTCGATCTGGAACTGACCCGGCGGGTGGCGGAAGGCGTGGGTGTCCCGGTCATCGCCTCGGGAGGGGTGGGCAACTGGCAGCATCTGGTGGACGGCATCACCCGGGGGGGAGCGGCAGCAGTATCGGCGGCCAACATCTTCCATTTCACCGAACACAGCACCAAGAAAGCCAAGGAGTACATGGTGCAGCAGCAGGTGGAGATGCGGGAGACCGTCTTCTTCAAGAATCTGACGCAAAGAAAGCCGAAGTACGAAGTGCAATATCGTGTTTGAGGGAGGACAGCCGTGGAGTATTGTCAGCGTTGTTGCTATCCGGCCAATGCCAAGCCCGACATCATCTTCGATGGCAGCGGCGTATGCAGCGGCTGCCGTGTGATCGAATCCAGGCGGCGGATCGACTGGACCGAGCGGGAACGGTGGTTGCGGGACCTGCTGGCGGAGTACAAGGCACGGGCCCGGGAGCAGAACCAGGTTTACGATTGCATCATCCCGGTCAGCGGCGGCAAGGACAGCCATTACCAGACCTACCTGATGAAGGAGGTCTACGGCATGAATCCGCTGCTCGTCACGTACAATCACCTGTTCAACACCAAGCTTGGTATGCGCAATCTCGCCAATCTCGTGAAGCAGTTCAGCTGCGATCTGTTACGCTTCACGATCAATCCGGATTCCGTGCGCAAGATCAGCCGCTACATGCTGGAGCACGTTGGTGACATCACCTGGCATTATCATGCCGGCATCATGACCTTCCCGATCCAGATCGCGGTCCGTTACAAGATTCCCCTCATGATCTGGGGGGAAGAGGGCTTCACTGAGCTTACCGGCATGTTCAACCAGGACGACATGGTGGAGTTTACCAAGAAGAAGCGTCAGGAGCACGACATGCGCGGCTTCGAGCCCGAGGACCTGCTCAACCGCCGGGACTCGCCTTTTACCCCCCGGGATCTGGCCGCCTTTTTCTATCCTTCGGATGAAGAGATCGAAGAGGTGGGGCTGCGCGGGATCTATCTCAGCAACTTCATCAGTTGGAATGCCCGGAAACAGACCGAGCTGATGATCGAGAAGTACGGCTTTGAAACGGCCCAGCGACGGGACCGGACTTTCAACCTCTACGACAAGCTCGAGGACATCCACGCCAACGGCGTCCACGACTATCTCAAGTATCTGAAGTTCGGCTACGGCCGGGCCACGGATGACGCCAGCACCGAGATCCGTCACCGCCGCATGACCCGGGAGGAAGGGATTGCCATGGTCATGCAGTACGATCCGGTGCGGCCGGCAGACCTGGATCTGTACTTACGCTTTATCGGCATGACCGAGGAGGAATTCGAGGCCCTGGTGGAACCGATGCGGGATCCGAGCATCTGGGAAAAGGGCCAGGATGGGCGATGGCAGGTCAAGGATCACATCGGCAACCACCTCCAGGATCCGGGGGTGGAGGCAGCACGGCTGCCGCTGCAACCGGACTGCAAGGGCTTCATCCGCACCCCGCGCAAGGGCTCCTGTCGAGACGAGCACATCGAGGAGGGGGAGAGCCTCAATCAGCAGAGTGAATACGTCATATTGTAGCACCGTTCCCGGCGCGGGGCGGCCGGAACCGGGGGGCGCTGACCGATGCGGCTTGGTCTCAAGCTCTGGTCAACGGATACAGGGCTGAGCCGGCAGGCGCAGGAGCGGCATGCCGACGGCCTGTTTGACTATATCGAGCTTTATGTGGTGCCCGGCAGCGTAGAGGCCACAGCCGACCTCTGGAGCCGGTCCGGCCTGCCGTTTCTCCTCCACGCCCCCCATGCCGGCCACGGTGTCAACCTGGCGGAGCGGCAGCTGGAGGCCACCAACCGGGCCGCCATGGCGGAGGTGCAGCGGCTGGCCGATCTTCTCGCCGCAGACACCATCATCGTCCATCCCGGCTGCGACGGCACGTTGGCCGAGACCATCCGCCAGCTGCGGCTGCTGGACGACAGCCGCATCCAGGTGGAAAACAAGCCCCGGCTGGGGCTGGGAGGGCAGAGCTGCCGGGGCTACAGCGCTGGGGAAATCGGTCAGATTCTGGCCGCCGGCGTAGCAGCCGGACTGGTGCTCGATTTTGGTCATGCCGTCTGCGCCGCCCGCTCCCTGGGACAGGACCCCTTGCAGGTGGTGGGGGATCTGGCGGGGTTGTCACCCCGGCACTTCCACCTGGCGGACGGATGGCAGGCCTCGGAGATCGACGTGCACCTCAATCTGGGGCAGGGTGACCTGCCTGTGGGCGAGCTGGTCGCTTTTCTGCCGCGGAGCTGCTGGTTGAGCCTTGAGACTCCCCGACGGCCGGACTCTGGCCTCGACGACTTCGTTCGGGATGTGCACTGGCTGCGGAGCCGTCTCAGGCCCGCGGTGAGCGCCATCGGCCTGCGCCCTGCCACCTGGGCCGATCGGCATCTGCTCCTTGCCTGGCGCAACACGGATGAAGCCAGGCAGGCCAGCCGCCATTCCCGGCTGCTGGACAGGCAGGAGCACGAACGGTGGCTGGGCGCTGTCCTGGCCGATCCGGCCCGAAGGATCTCGGTGGCGGAGGAGAACGGTCTGCCGGTGGGCATGGTGCGTGCCGATGCCGTTGACCACGGCTGGGAGCTGTCCTGGATCGTGGCACCCCGGGCGACGGGCCGCGGCATTGGCAAGCGAATGCTGGCCCAGCTGGCCGCGACCATGCCCGGGGTCCTGAGGGCAGTTATCAAACCCGGCAATCAGGCCTCGATCCGCATGGCCGAGGCCATCGGCATGAGCTGCACCGGTCGCGAGGGCGATCTGTTGCTCTATGTCCGACCAGCCGGGCAGCTTCAGAGGTTGGCAGGTTGACAGCGGTCAGGGGCTGTGCGCAGGGAGGATGACACGATCATGGGAAAGGGGGCTGGGGAACTGGTGGTGAACGGCCGGCTGATCGGCGTGGAAGAGCCGCCTTTTGTTATCGCCGAGATGTCGGGCAACCACAACCAGTCCCTGGACACGGCCCTGGCCATCGTCGATGCCGTCGCCGCCACCGGGGCTCACGCCCTGAAACTACAGACCTACACCCCCGACTCCCTGACCATCGATGCCCGGTCCGAAAGCTTCCTCATTGATGATCCGAAGAGCCTGTGGCACGATCGTTCCCTCTATCAACTTTACGAGCAGGCTCATACCCCCTGGGAGTGGCATGAAGCCATATTTCGGCGTTGTCGGGACCTGGGGCTGACCGTCTTCAGCACCCCGTTCGACGAGGCGGCAGTGGATCGGTTGGAGTCCATGGGGGTACCAGCCTACAAGATTGCCTCCTTCGAGAACAACCATCTGCCCCTCATCCGCAAGGTGGCGGCCACCGGTAAGCCCCTCTTCCTGTCCACCGGCATGGCGACGGTCGCCGAGCTGGACGAGGCCGTGGCGACGGCCAGAGGGGCCGGCTGCGACCGGCTGGTGCTCCTGAAGTGCACCAGCACCTACCCGGCGGCAGCCGACACCATCAACCTGGCCACCTTGCCCCATCTGCGGCAGCTGTTCACAGCCGAGGTGGGGCTGTCCGACCATACCCGGGGCATCGGTGTTGCCGTGGCCGCGGTGGCCATGGGCGCCACCGTAATCGAGAAGCATTTCACGCTCTCCCGGGCCGCCGGGGGTGTCGATGCCGCCTTTTCCATGGAGCCGCACGAGATGCGGCAACTGGTGGCGGAATCCCTGCAAGCATGGCAGGCGCTGGGTCGGGTGGCCTACGGGGTGACCACCGCCGAGGCACCCTCCTTGCGCTTCCGCCGCTCCATCTACGTGGTCGAGGACGTGCGCCGGGGGGAAGAGCTGAACGAGCACAACCTGAGGATCATACGGCCGGGGGACGGACTGGCCCCCAAGTACTATGGGCTCATCCTGGGCCGCCGGGCAAGCCGGGACATCCGTAAGGGAACGCCACTGGATTGGGCGGCAGTATTGGATGGCTGATGGCTTGGGGTGCCAACCGTCGGCGGCAGCGGGGGAGATGACCATGGCGGGCAGAGGGCAGGAAGGTCCGGCGGACGATGTCTTTATCCGAGGCGAGGTGGTGGATCTGTGCGCCCCCTCCAGGGAGGAGCGGGTCCTCCAGCAATGGTACCGCTGGTTCAACGACCCGGACGTGACCCCCTACCTCTACCAGGGGGTGTTTCCCAATACCAGAGAGAGGCAGGAACGGTTCTACGACACGGTGACGAACAGCGACAACCGAATCGTCCTGCTCATCAAGCCCAAGAGTGCAAATTATTTCGTGGGCGTAGCGTCACTGTCCTTCATCGATCACGTGCAAAGGCGTTGTCATTTTGCCATGGTCATCGGCAAGAAGGACGACGCTCCCGACTCGATCTACTACGCCATGGAAACCAAGTGCCGGATGACCGAACATGCCTTTGAACAGGTTGGCGTGGAGCGTGTGCAGTCCGAACAGGTCGTGGAACTCATCAAATGGCAGCGCTGGCAGGTGCTGTTCGGCTACCAGATCGAGGGCATTCTTCGTAACAACTTCCGGAAGGGACATCGGGTATGGGACACGATGATGGCGTCGTGCCTGCTGGAGGATTACCTGCGCCTCAAGGAGGCCCGGAGCGGCTCCCTTTGGCCAGGGAAGAGCGCCCTGTTCGAGATGCTGAAGAATCTGCCTGCCGAATCCACAGTGGATCGGCTTCGGGCCTGGCTGGCTGCTGAGCAGGCGGAGAATCTGTGGGGCATGCTGAAGAGGGGCGAATGACGGATGAAGCCCATGGATGTCGTGACGGATTTTGTTCTCATCGGCGCCCGGTCGTATGTGAACTCGTCGACCCTGCTGTCGGAGGCCCGCAAAGCCCTGGCTCGTCATCTGGTGCCGGAGGCCCGATGGCACCACCCCGTGGTCGATGCCCAATTCCACGGCGAGGTGTTGTCCAATGGTGTCTTCCGTTTCTTTGCCGGTACCCAGGCGCCCACCGCCGAGGCGACGGCCGGCGCCAAGACGGTGATGCGCTTCCAGGATCGGAATTGGGCCTACACCGCGGTCTTCCTGGAAGACACCGGGCGGCCGGTGGAACGGCGGCTGGAGAGACGACGTGGGGTGGGGGACTTGCAGCTGGCCGGGGACTACAGCGGCCGCTGCTTGATCGATGTTGGCACCGCCGACGATCTCTTTGCCAATGCCATCGAGGCCAACAAGCAGATCCATCTGCTGACGGTGTCGGCCAAGCCCGGGCCGTTCCGGGTGGTGAATCTCTTCATGCGGCGGGTGCCCCTGCAGCCTCCGGTCTCCAACCAGGAGGGGTCATGCTGGTTGCCCCTTGTGATCAGGAACATCGGGGTTCGCCGCCGGGATGATTCCATCGCCACCCTCAGCGCCGTGTCGTTGCCAGACACCTTCGTGAAACCCTTCGAAGTGGCCTTCGCCCTGTTTGAACAGCCGTGATCAGCCCAGGGGCCGCGTTGCTGACTGGGGCCGGATGACCCGGGCGCAGGTGGCCTGCGAACCCACGGCGTCGCCCCACGCCAGCGTCCCAGGAGAGGATGACCAGTGACCATCGGCATCGAGGACATCGCCTACCATCTGCCGGAGCAGTCCATCTCCTCCCGGGAGCTGGCGGCACGGTTCGGCTTCTCGCTTCCCTTTCTGGAGGAGAAGCTGGGGGTACGTTCCATTTTCGTGGCCGCTCCTGGCGAGTACTCCTCTGACTTGGCTGTCATGGCGGTGCGGTCGATCCTGCAGCGCCGGCCCGAGGTGCTGGATCGGTTAGGGGTGCTGGTGGTCTGTACCCAGACCCCCGATTACCAGCTTCCGCATACCGCGGCGCTGGTGCAGGTCAAGCTGGGCCTGCCGGCGAAGGTTGCCTGCTTCGATCTCGGCCTGGGTTGTTCCGGCTATGTCTACGGGCTGTCCGTGGTCAAGGCCTTCATGGAAAGCAACGGCATCGAGGCCGGCCTGTTGGTCACCGCCGAGACCTATTCGAAGATCATCGCCGACGACGACCGGAACACGAAACCGCTGTTCAGTGATGCCGCTGCTGCCACCCTGTTGGGCCACGCGCCGCGGTTGACCGTCGGCCGGTTCACGTTCGGAACCAGCGGTGCCGGCGCTGACAGCCTGATCGTCAGGCGAACCGACCAGTACCTCGGACCGCGGCAGCATCTCCACATGGACGGCCGGCGGGTGTTCGAACTGGTGGCAGCGGTGGTCCCCGAGGACATCCGGCGTTGCGCGGCGGTCAACGGCATGACCCTGGCCGGGATGGACCGCTTCGTCTTCCACCAGGCCAGCCTCTTCATGCTGCAGGCCATCGCGAAGCGCCTGGACGTCGAGGGGCACAAGGTGTTCAGCTGCGTGGAACGCTTCGGCAATACTGTGTCGTCATCGGTGCCCATCGCGCTGCATACTTTGCTCGTGCAGACTGGCGGCGAAGATATTTGCCATATTCTGATATCTGGATTCGGAGTTGGCCTGTCATGGGCCAGCACAGTTCTTGAAAATTGCGGCGGAGGATGGCATGTCTGAGGAGATCAGGACCAAGATCGAGGAGATCATCACCGGCATCAAAGGCAGGGTTGACTTCGACAAGGGTGAAAGGCTGCAGAACGACCTGGGCATGGATTCCCTGGATATGATCACCTTCTTCTTCGACCTGGAAAAGGCCTTTTCCATCCCCGTCAAGGAAGAGGATATCGGCCAGTACCAGCTCACCATCATGACCAACGTCGTCAACTATGTTGCCTCCAGGGCCCAGCGCTGAGGCAGCATCAGCGCCGCCGCTTCCGTATGTCCCCGCCCAGGATGCTTTTCGTCGACCGGCTCTGTCTGTGGTCCCTGGTGCCGGTTTTGTGGCACGGCCGCTCGGCAGCGGCCATTGTCCGTTTTGAGGAGCCGGAGCGGAGCGCCGGTGTCTTTCTGGCCACCGTCCGCGCTCTTGGTCTGCTCAGGGCGCAGGAGCGACTCGTGACCAGCCACATCGGCCAGGTGGTGGACCAGGACGGATGCTGCGTCTACGTGAGTCTGCAGGAGGAGGCACGGCGGCATTGCCGGCAGCTCAGGCGTGACCTCCTGGAAAGGAGCCCCTTTCTCGCCACCCTGGCGCGGCGCTGGCAACACGAGAAACTGGTCCTCTACTTCGAGCGTCTGGCCGAGCAATGGCTGACCCGGGAGTTCTTGCGGCTTGGCTTAGTCGAATGGCTGCTTGGCCGGGAAGACGACGTCCGTCGGGCCGACGCCCTCCTCCTGGTACGGCGGAGCTGCTGGTTCCTGGCCTTGCAACGCTATGCGGCGGCCAGAAACATCCGTTTACAGGGCTACGGCCCCAACTGGGACCCGGACCGGGCCGGTCGCGTCTTCGATCGGGCCGTTCCGACCCTCCGCAGGGGCCTGGCATCGCTGCCCCGGTTCTTGACCCGGGTGGTGGCCGGCTGGGGATGCGGCGCGCGGAAGGGAAGAGAATGCCCCGACGGATTGGCGCAGTTACCAGCGCCCACGGCCGTCCCGACGGTGGCTGTGCACAACTACCACCGCACGTTGAGCCTGCGGCCCGAGGACCGCTCCGGGCTCTTCTGGGCGGCCGAGGCGGATGTCGGGGCCGGCTACCTCCTTGTCTATGGCTACACCTCGGAAGCCCCTTTGTCGCCGGAAGTGCGGACGGCGTTCCACAGCGGGGGGCTGCGTATCGTCGGCCGCGGTCCGGATGTGGTTGACTGGCGACCCCGGCCGGCCATGCTGGTCGTCTTGGGTCGCGAGCTGCTGGCGGTGCTGTGGGCAGCGGTCGCCTCCCTGGGGCCTGGATCCAGGGTGCCGGCCTATCTCCTGTTCGAGGCGGCCTCCCTGGCCTTTGAGTACAGCTACTGGCTCGATTTTTTCCAGGGCAACCGGGTGGCGGTCAACGTCACGCCGGACAATGTGGCCGCCGTGGGCCAGGTGTTGGCCCTGGACCACCTGGGAGGAGCCACCATCTCGTACCAGTATTCCCTGTCCAACATCGTCGCGCCCAGCACGGCCCTGGTGGCCGGTGAAAACGTGCAGTTCGTGTTCTCCTCCCGTTTTCGGGAACAGCGCCAGCGGCTGCGGGGTGCGAACGACTGGTTGGTCAACATGGGCTTCGTCCATGGCGGCGTCCGGCGGCTGGTGGAGGCGAACCCCCGCATCGAGGCCGTCCGGCGGGGCCTGGAGGCGCAAGGGGCCAGACACATCCTCTGCTTTCTGGACGAAAACTCGGTGGACCGCTGGTACATCAGGTCGTCCCATGCTGTGGCCGCGGCCGATTACCGGTTTCTGCTGGAATGGCTCCTGGACGAGCCGACGCTTGGTGTGGTCTTCAAACCCAAGAAATCCACCGACCTGTTCCAGCGCCTCGCCTCCTTGGGGGACCTGCTGGAGAGGGCCCGGGATACCGGCCGGGCCGTGTTTCTCACCAGCGACACCCTGGTCGGCAACATCTATCCCACCGAGGCCGCCCTCATGGCCGACGCGGTGGTGGGGCTGCTCAACGGCGGCACCGCCGCCCTGGAGGCCGCCCTCGCCGGTATCCCCACCGCGCTCATCGACGCCACAGCCACCCTGGATCACCCCTTTTACGCCTGGGGGCGAGGGCGTGTGGTATTTCGGGAGTGGCCCGCCTTCCGCAGCGCCTTCGAGGCTTACTGTGCCGATCCCGACCGCTGCCCCGGCTTCGGTGACTGGACCCCGGGCCTGGACGACATCGACCCTTTCCGGGATGGCAACGCCGCTGGTCGGCTCGGCTCCTTCATCCGCTGGACCCACGAGGCGCTGCGAGACGGGGCGACGCAGCAGACGGCCCTAGCCACGGCGGCGCAGCGGTTCGCAACCGTCTGGGGACAGGAACACGTGTGGCAGGACCAGGACCGGCGTGACCATGCCTGAACCCGCGACGGCTTCCTTCCGGAGGGACCAGGTCAGAAACGGCATCATCTATCTCATGCCGGTGCTGGTGAACAGTCTGCTGCCATTTCTCACCATGCCGGTGTTCACCCGGATCCTGTCCAGCGAGGACTACGGCGTGCTGGCGCTGGCGACCATCTACGCCATGCTGGCCAGCGGCATGGCGAACTTCGGTATGAACGCTGTCTACAACCGGAATTTTTTCCAGTACCGCGGCAGCGAAGCGGAAAGCCTGCAACTCCTGAGCAGTACCCTGGGACTGGTGATTGCCAACTTCGTGGTCTGGGCGCTGGTGACCTTCGTGGCTCGGGATGGGCTGGCAAGGTTGATCATCGGCGCCCCCGGGCACGGCGATTTCCTGTTCTGGACCGTCTGCGGTCAGTTCGCATCCGGGATCAGCTGGTACTACCTGGCCTTCCTCCGCAACTCCGAAATGGCCATCCGGTTCGCCCTCTGCACCGTGGCAGGCAGCGTGCTCAACCTGGGCGCGGCCTATTACCTAGTGGTGGTAGCCAGGGTGGGGGTGGTCGGCCTGGTCTGGGGGCAGCTGTTTGCGGGTTCTCTGGTCTTCCTGTGGCTGAGCGTCGACTTCTTCCGGCATCAGCCTGTCCGCCTGAACCGGGCCATGCTGCTCGAGTCCGTGCGGCTCGGCACCCCCATGCTGCCGAAGGTGCTCTTGGGCGTGGCCGGCAGCCAGCTGGACAAGTACCTAGTGGGCATGCTGGCCTCCCTGGGCGGCGCCGGCGTGTACAGCATCGGCCAGCGGGTGGCACTGGTGGTCTTCACCTTCATGACCGCTCTCTACAACGTCTGCCAACCCCAGGTGTTCCGGCGGATGTTCGAGCTGGGCGACGAAGGGGGCCAGGCGGTCGGCGCCTATCTGACGCCCTTCGCCTACGCCTCCGTCGCCATCGCCCTGCCGGTGGCGCTCTTCGCCCAGGAGGCGATTGCGGTCCTGACGCCGGCCTCGTACCACGGCGCCGCAGACATCGTCACCATTTTGTCCATGTATTACGGGCTGTTGTTCTTCAACATGCACCCGCAGCTGCTCTACGCCAAGAAGATGCTGCTCATGTCGGTGCTCGGCGTCTGCAGCGTCGCCGTCAATGCGCTGGTCACCGTTCCTCTGGTCCTGAAATGGGGGGCCGAGGGCGCGGCCTGGGCGACGCTTCTGGCATCGCTCTTTTCCGGCACCCTTTACTACCGTTTCTCGCAGCGTCATTACCGCATTCACTGGCAGAGGGGCCGGGTCCTGGCAATCTACGGCGTCTTCCTGGGAAGCGCCTTGTTGCTGCTGGCGCTGCGGCGGATGGCCATGGCCTACGAGCTGCTGCTGACGATGAAGGTGGTGGCAGTCCTCGCCTATGTCTGTGTTGGTATCAGGATCGGCATCCTGACCAGGGACAGTCTGCGCGTGGTCGGCGGGCTGGTCACTCACCACAGGTGACAACGTGCTCAGAAGATCGTATCAGGCCCTGATGGACCTCCTGGACCGGCAGCCCTCCCTCAAGTGGTACTACTACCGGCTCGCCCGGTTCTGCACCACCAACGGCATCCATCCGCCGCTGTCGAGCCGTTCCGCCCGGGTCGAGGACTCGTGGCGGCACCAGCACGCGGCGCATTCCACCCGCAATCCGCTCCATTTCGTGCAGTTCGACGACTCCATCCCGCTGCTGTTCGCGGACGTGCTGCCGTTTTTGGGCCAGGGCGCCAACATCCTGGAGATCGGCTGCAATGCCGGTCGGAACCTGGATTACCTGCGCGGTCAGGGCTTCTCTTCCTTCACCGGCATCGAGATCGGCAGCGAGGCCGAAAAGGCCATGCAGGAACACTTTCCCGCCACCTATGCCATGACCAGGTACCTGGTGGGCAACGCCTACGACGAGATCAGGAAGCTGCCTGATGCGGCTTTCGATCTCGTGTTTGCCCACTCGGTGCTGATCAACATCGCCCCGAAGTGGAACGGCCTGTTCCGGGAGATGGCCAGGGTTGCCCGGGGGTTCATCCTGACCATGGAAAGCGAGGGCGGTATCACCGCCTATCCCCGGGACCTGGAGACGATGTTCCGCCGGCAGGGATTCGTGCAGATCCTCTACAAATACTACAACCTCCGTGGCCAGCGGCGGGTGCTCCTGCCGCACTACGACCGCCGGGAGGTGTTCCGCAACAACACGATTCGTCTGTTTGTGCGGGAGACCTGACCGGCGTGGGCACCGGGGCGCCGGCATACCCGCGGCAGGACACGACGGTGGTCGTCGTCTATTCCAGGTCCCGGCTCGATGAGGTCCTCAAGGGGCGGCGGCCGGGGCCCAGTCCGTGGCGCTGTCTCCTCGGCGACGCGGCTCCCCGATCCTGGCACGCCTGGCTCAGGGATCGGGGCATCGAACCCTGGACCCCACCCCAGACCTCCCGGGCGCGTCAGGAGGAAATCCTGCGGGAAACCCTGCATCTGGTGGGCTCGCTGGCCGAGGAGAACGGCCACGACCTCCAGTGGTGGGCCACGGACCTGGCGGCCAAGAACCGGTTTCTGTCCCCGTTGCCAGGCCTCATCACCGCCCTGGTTCATTACCTGGACGCCGCCGAGGCGGCAGCCGCGGACGGCGGGCAGATTCTTCTGGTCTGTCCGCCGTGGCCGATCCTGGGGGTGGTTGCTGCCGATGCTAACAACCGCGGCTGGGGGTTCTCCCTGGCCGCCCCCTGGTGGCTGGGCCGTTGGCAGCGCTGGTCCGGTCGCTGCCGGGCCTGGTTTGAGGTCTTGCGCAGCTGGACGATCTCGGTGGTCAGGCTGGTCGAGTGTCGCTGGTACTACGGAACCATGCCGGCGGCCGTCCAGGAGAGGCCCACTTACCTCATCAAGAGCTTTGTCTACCCCTCCTCCCTGGTCCCCGGCGAGGAGCCTCGCGATCCGTTCATGGGCCGGCTGGCAACGTTTCTGGCCGGCCGTTTCGGCGGCCAGGCCCAGGTGCTGACCGTGGCGGTGACGTTGGGGGCGCGGCCGCACTGTTACCGGCGGATGCGGACCCTGCCCGACCACCGCCTGGTGCCCCTGGAGGCGGCCCTCTCCTGGTCCGATCTGCCCTGCGAACTGGCCCGGCTGGTGTGGGGCCGTTGTCGCCGGCCCTTTCGGGTCGGGAAGAAGGTATTCTTGCAGGGCCGGGACATCACCTCCCTGCTGGACGAGTGTCTGGCATCTGGCGGTTGGCGGATCGTCTTCTACAACTGGCTGCATCTGGCAGCGGCAAGGCGGCTGGCGGCGGCATACGCCCTGGTCGGTTGCGCCATGACCTCAGAGGGCAACGCCTGGGAACGGATGTTCGTCGCCGGGCTGCGCCAGGTCCGGCCCCGGTTGCCCGTCTACGGCTATCAGCATTCGGTCATCCCCCTGGCCGCGGCCGGCATGTTTCAGGACCGCCGCGAGTTGGCGACAGCCATGCCCCTGCCGGACCGGATCATGACCACCGGTACGGTGCCAGCGGCGCTGCTGGCCAAATACGGCGCCGTCTCCCCGGAGCGTATTGCCGTCGCCGGAGCGCTCCGCTACCAGTACCTGGCTGCCATGCAGCCTTCCCCTCGGCTAGCGGCCGGCCGGGGACGCTTTCGGATCCTGGCCGCCCTGGAGGGCGTCTGGGAGGTGGTGCCTCTGGTGCGGTATGTGCTCCGGCAGGCAATAGCCTGTCCCCATCTGGAGTTCCAGCTGCGGGCCCATCCGGTGTTGCCCCTGGCCAACATCCTCCGGATGCTGGATCAAGGCGGCCCCCTGCCGGCCAACGTCTCGGCATCATCAGGGAGCACGGTGCAAGAGGATGTGGAGAGTGCCGATGCTGTGCTGTACTGGGGTACCACCATCGCCCTGGAGGCCCTCATGATCGGGCGGCCGGTGGTTCATTTTGACAAGGGTGATGTGATCAGCTATGATCCGCTTTTTGCCCTTGACGCCTTCAAGTGGACGGTTTCCTCCGCATCCTCCCTCGCTGACATCGTTCGCGATATCGAAGCACTGGCACCGGCCGACTACCACCAGCGACGGCAGGCTGCCCGGGCCTACGTGGCAAGCTATCTGAGTGCGGCCGAGGACCAGCTTCTGCTGGGGTTTGTCCCCGGGCCCCTGCGGGACGCCCAGGCTGCAGCCGCCGACAGGAAGAAGGATGATTTCGTGGATCCCGGTGCCCGGTGACCAGGGGCCAGGGCGCCAACCCATCGCACCTGGAGGGGACAGATGCACAACGTCGGTCAGATCATGCACAGCGGCGGCCGCAATTCGGTGGTTCCGGACAGCTCCTGCTTCCGGGACATGCTGGAGGAGATGAACGCCAAGCGGCTGGGAGCGGTCAGTATCGTCGACGGTCAGGGCCGGCTGCTTGGGCTTATCACCGATGGCGACGTCCGGCGGCTGCTTTTGAAGACGCAGGTGCCACTGCCGGAGCTGTTCATGAAGAACGTCAAGAACATCATGACCCCGAACCCGAAAACCATCTCGGCGGATGCCTCCTTGCACGAGGCGCTGCTGCTCCTGGAGCGCCATGGCTTCTGGGTGATCCCCGTCGTCGACCGGGACCATGTCCTCGTCGGCATGCTGCACATGCACGCCTTGCTGAAGGCGATGGGTGGGTCATGAGCACGGTGGTCATCATTCCCGCCCGTTACTCCTCCAGTCGCCTGCCGGGGAAGCCCCTGGCGCCCATCGCCGGCAGGCCGCTGATCCTGCACGTCATCGAGCGGGTGGCGGGTGCC
Source organism: Thermodesulfobacteriota bacterium (assembly GCA_040755095.1). Lineage (NCBI taxonomy): Bacteria > Pseudomonadati > Thermodesulfobacteriota > Thermodesulfobacteriota bacterium. Next base: position 16,203 of record JBFMBH010000032.1, on the reverse strand, counting down.
AAGGTCGACGACATCATCGTCGCCACCGACCACCAGGAGATCCGGGCGGTGGTGGCAGCGGCCGGGGGCTGCCGGGTGGTGATGACCAGGCCGGACCACCCGTGCGGCACCGACCGGATCGCCGAGGTGGCGGCGGCGGTCAACGCGGAGCACATCCTCAACGTCCAGGGAGACCAGCTCATCGCCGGGCCGGAGGTCATCAACGGCATCCTGGCCGGGGTGGGGCAGACCACCCCGCCGGTTTCGACGCTGTACACGGACGCGACCGCGGAGGACCTGCCCAACCCCAATGTGGTCAAAGTGGTGGTCAACCGTCTGGGTCACATCGTCTACATGTCCCGGCTGCCGATTCCGTACCACCGGGGCCCGTACCCGGGTGAGGTCCGCTATCGCCGGCAGGTTGGCATCTACCTGTTCGAACGGCGCACCCTGTTGGAGTTCGCCGACTTGGCGCCGACGGCCCTCGAAGCGGTGGAGGGGGTGGAACTGCTGCGCGCCCTCGATTACGGGATACCCCTGGGCGGCATCTCAACCGACAGTCCGATGGCGGATGTGGATATTCCGTCCGACCTCGCGCTCGCGGAGCGTTTCGTTCGTGAATACCCAGTGGTCAGGTGAGGATTCGGCATGATCAGGGATGTGGTGGTGGGCAGGTCGGACGTGAAGGCGGTGGTGGTCGGGGAGGGACGGCCTCTGACCCTGATTGCCGGGCCTTGTGCCATTGAATCCAGGGCACACAGTCTGGAGATGGCGGCGGCGATCGCGGAGATCACCGGACGGTTGGGTATCCAGTACGTGTTCAAGTCCTGCTACAACAAGGACTGCCGCAGCTCCATCAGGAGCTTCCACGGCGTCGGCCTGGAGGAGGGCCTGGAGATCCTGGCCGCTGTACGGACCGAGGTCAAGGTGCCGGTGACCTGCGACGTGAGCAACGTGGAATGGATGCAGGAGACGGCCGCGGTGGTGGACATGGTTCAGATCCCGGCCTACCTGAGCCGGCAGTCTCATCTGCTGATCGCCGCCGGCGAGACCGGATTGCCGGTGCATATCAAGAAGGGGCAGTTCCTCAGCCCCTGGAACCTCAAGAACGCGGTGCTCAAAGTGGAGTCCACCGGCAACCGGAGCATGATCCTCACCGACCGCGGCACCTTCTTCGGCTACAACATGCTGGTGTCGGACATGCGCTGTTTCCGGGTCATGAAGGAGACCGGCTATCCGGTCTGCTACGATGCCACCCACAGCATCCAGATGCCGGGCAGCCTCGGCACCTCCAGCGGCGGCCAGCGGGAGTACATCCCCGATCTGACCCGGGCGGCGCTGGGGGCCAGGATCAACGCCCTGTTCATGGAGGTCCATGACAACCCGGCAGCGGCCTTGTGCGACGCCACCACCCAGCTGCCCCTGCGTCACCTGGAACCCTTGCTGCAGCAGGCCAAGGCGGTCTACGACTTGGTGCAGCAGTTCCCGGAGCTGGAAATCGAGTGAAGGGGTCCATGAACAAGATCGTTGATCCGTTTCAGGCCGAGGTCTACCAGACGGCTGCCTACCGAGACATGCACTCGGTGTTGATGCCGTTCCCCATCCTCATCGACGTGGAGCCGTCCAGTGCCTGCAACCTCGATTGCCTCTTCTGCGCCCGCCAGGTGATGACCAGACCTCCGGCCATGTTGCCGCTGGCGGTGCTCAAGCAGGTGGTGGACGAGATGCGGCGGCACCGGCCCACCTCCCTGCGCTTCAGCGGCTGGGGAGAGCCGACCCTCAACCCCGAGATCGTCGAGTTCGTCCGCTACGCCCGCGCCAGCGGCATCCTGGTCCATCTCACCACCAACGCTACCCTCCTGAGCCGGGAGCTGGGCTTGGCCTTGTTGCAGGCAGGGCTGAACAAGATCAAGTTCTCCCTCCAGGGCCTCACCGCCCGGGAGTACGAACGGATGCGCCGGCCCCGCCGACACGATGACCCCCGCTGCGGCTACGCCGTGGTCGAGCGCAACATCGAGACCTTCGTCGAGAACCGGAACCTCCTGAGTGCACCTTGCCACGTCCAGGTCTCGGTGTCGATGCTCAAGAACGAGCAGCAGGAGCCGGGTCTGCAGCAAGCCTTTTTCGACCGTTGGTATCCGCTGGCGGACAGCATCTGGGGGCTGGGGAAGGTTGGCGTCTATGGCGGCAAACCCCTGCTCACCTCCTTCCAGCGGGCCAAGGAATCGGGCCGGGTCGCCGCTGTCGACCTGCGGCAGGGCCGGCCCTTGCGGCAGCTGGACGTCAACCGCGGCAAGAAGTGCTCGGAACTCTATAACAAGCTGTCGATCAGCGCCCAGGGCGTCATCAAGGCCTGTTGCGACGATTACGACGACCAACTGGCCCTGGGCAGGGTCGGCGTCGACTCCATCGAGGCGCTGTGGCAGGGCCGGGCACTCAAGGGCTTGCGGCTGGACGTGGAAAGCGGCGAGCCGGACCGGGTGCCCCGCTTCTGCCAGGGCTGCGACAACTACATGTGATCCTTGTGGCCGAGATGATGGCGAAACCTCTGACCAGGTTCTTCCGGCCACTGTTGCCGCGTCACCTAGTCTACTGCGACGTGGGAGCGCGGGGTGGCGTCGAGGCTCATCCCTGGCGGGGGCTGCAACCGCTCATTGATACCATCAGCTTCGAGCCCGACGAAGAGGAGTTCAGGGCACTGGCCAGGACACTCAGGGATGGTGACCGGCTGTTCAACTGTGCCGTCCATCGGCAACAGGGATCGATGCCCCTGTTTCTGACCAAGTCCCGAGGTTGTTCTTCTGTCTATCATCCCAATCGGGCTTTTTTGCGGGATTTTCCTGAAACGGACCGCTTCGAGGTCGAGGCCGAGGTGCAGGTCCGCACCGAGCGGCTGGACGATTTTTTGTCCCGCCAGGAGGTGGACAGGATGGACTTCGTGAAGATCGATGTCCAGGGCGCCGGCCTCGATGTTCTCCAGGGTGCGACCGAACTCCTGTCCCGCCATCTCCTGGGGGTGGAGATCGAGGTCGAGTTCCAGCCCCTCTACGTCGGACAGCCGCTGTTCGCCGCCGTCGACTCCTTTTTGGCCAAGGGTTTCGGCCTGCAGCTCTTCGATCTGCGCAAGGCGTACTGGAAACGCCGGGAAGGTGTCGGGCTGGGGCAGTGCAAAGGACAGCTAATTTTCGGTGATGCGCTGTATCTGCGGCCGCCGGAGGGGGTGGCTTCTCTGCTCGAGGGGCTCGACGAGGAAGAGGCCGAGGCGAAGGTCGCCATGGCCTGCCTCATCGGGCTGGGCTACGGCTATGTGGATTACGTCTTGGCCCTCCTCGACCAGGGGCAGGTGGCGGCCCGGCTGCCAGCCGGCCTCCGGAGGGAGCTCCGGCGAATCGCCCTCGGATACGGTACATGTCTCCGCTACCGTTCTTGGGGATCCAGGGTGGTGGCGGAGGTCGCAGCCCGGGTATACCGGATCAGTCAACCCAGCTACCACGAATGGTCGGCAAGCGGACACCATCTCGGCTCCAGGAAACAGTTCGGCATGTTCTACTGAGAGGCGCCGGGCGTACGACCTGCACCCTCGGCCTCTCCCACCGCGATTGGCTGTCAGCGATGTCCGAGAAACGGCGCCCCTACACCGGCCAGGATTTGGCCTTCATCGTCCCCACCAAGGATCGGCCGCAGAAGATGCGGAACCTTCTGGAAAGCCTAGTGGCCCAGCAGGTAGCCTGTGCCCGCATCATCGTCGTGGCCAGCGGGAAGAGCATCGAGGGTCTGGTTCTCTCCTTCACTGACCGCTTGCCGGTGGAGTACTATCACTGTGATCCTCCAGGTCAGATCCGGCAGCGGAATCTGGGTATTTCCAAGCTCGACGATCGGACCTCCCTGGTTGGCTCCCTCGACGACGACGTGGTGCTGGAAGAGGGCGCCTTGGCCGCGATGCTCGACTTTTGGAACCGCTGCGAGCCGGAGACGGCGGGCGTCTCCTTCAATGTCATCACCAACCCCCGTTACCAGTATTCGTGGACCAAGGCCCTCATCGGCATGAGCTCCCGGCGCCAGGGGGTGGTGCTCCCCTCCGGGTACAACACGGCCATCTCGCCGGTGGAGTCCGATCTCCGTTCCCAGTGGCTGTGCGGCGGGGCCACCGTCTGGCGACAGGAGATCCTCACGCGGTACACGAACCGGGAAGTCAGCTCCCGTTGGGCCATCGGCGAAGACGTCATGTTCAGCTATCCCATCGGCAAGACATATCCTCTTTATGTCTGTGCCGCGGCCAGGCTCCGGCACGAGCATGTCTACGATCACGTCTCGTCCCACAAGGAGCGTTACTACGGCCGGACGGTGACCCTCTGGCGTCTGCATTTTGCCCACGCCAACGAGGACCTTTCGACCCTGGCCTGTATCTGGATGCTGTTGGGTCAAGTGCTCTTGCGGCTGACCTACGGTCTTGCTTACCGCGAATCCGCTCACATCCATTACGCCGCCGGTCAGCTGGAGGGACTGAAAACAGGGCTTGGCGCTTTGCTAAGGAAGGTGGACCTGGTGGAGGTGGTGCGGGAGGATCTCTCCCTCTGAGTATTGCGTTGCACATCTTCTGGCCAGGGCTTACCGACGCCAATGCCTGCAACGGAAGGGGGAGGGCTCTTCATGTGTGGCATCGCCGGGGTACTCGATCCCGGGGCTGGCTTGGACGAAACGAATCTGACGGCTGGCGCCGGCCGCATGGCGGCCAGCCTGGTCCACCGTGGGCCGGACGATGGCGGCCTCTGGGTGGACGCTGCGGCTGGTCTTGCCCTGGCCCACCGGCGGCTGGCCATCGTCGATCTCAGCCCCGAGGGCCGGCAGCCCATGATTTCGGCCTGCGGCCGCTTTGTGGTGGTCTACAACGGCGAGATCTACAACCACCGGGCCATCCGGCAGGAGCTGGAGGCGGCGGCCGTGGACCGTCCCTGGCGGGGCCACTCGGACACCGAGGTGATGCTGGCCGCCGTTGCCCACTGGGGGGTGGCCGGGGCCCTGGCCCGGTTCACCGGCATGTTCGCCATGGCCCTCTGGGACCGCCAGGAGCGAGCCCTCTACCTCATCCGCGATCGCCTGGGGGAAAAACCCCTCTACCTGGGCTGGTCCGGCGGCGTCCTCCTTTTCGGCTCCGAGCTCAAGGCCCTGGCCGCCCATCCGGCCTGGCAGGGCACCATCAACCGCCAGGCCTTGGCCCTCTATCTGCGCCTGGCCTGTCTGCCCGGCCCCTGGTCCATCTACGACGGCATCGTCAAGCTGCCGCCGGGGCACTTCCTGCGGCTTGCGGTCGCTACCCTCACGCCGGGGAGGCTGCCCGAGCCGGAGCCCTATTGGCGCTTGGCAGCGGTGGCTGAGGCCGGCGTCCGGGGCCCCTTTGCCGGTGATGGGGACGAGGCGGCGGCCGAGCTGGAGCGTTTGCTCCGCCAGGCGGTGGCAGGGCAGATGCTGGCGGATGTGCCCCTGGGCGCCTTCCTGTCCGGCGGCATCGATTCCTCCACCGTGGTGGCCCTGATGCAGGCGCAAAGCAGCCGGCCGGTGCGCACCTTCACCATCGGCTTTACCGAAGACGCCTACAACGAGGCCGAGCACGCCAAGAAGGTCGCCCGGTATCTGGGCACCGATCACACCGAGCTCTGTCTGTCCGCCGCCGAGGCCCAGGCGGTGATCCCGGAGCTGCCGGCCATCTACGACGAGCCCTTTGCCGACTCCTCCCAGATCCCGACCCTCCTGGTGGCCCGCATGGCCCGCCGGCATGTCACGGTCTGCTTGTCCGGGGACGGCGGCGACGAGCTCTTTGCCGGCTACAACCGCCACGCCTGGGCACCTGCCATCTGGTCCCGGGTGGGCTGGCTGCCGGCCGCCGGCCGCCAGCTGCTGGCAGCCGGCCTGGGCGCCGTGCCGCCTGGGGCCTGGGATGCCCTCTTCCGGCTGCTGGCAGAGGTCCTGCCGCCCCGTCTCCGGCACCAGTCAGCCGGCGACAAGCTGCACAAGCTGGCGGAGCTTCTGCCTGCAGCCTCCCAGGAGGACCTCTACCGGCGTCTCGTGTCCCTGTGGAAGAGGCCGGCCGCGCTGCTGGCCGCCGGCCACGAGCCCGCTGGTGCGGTGCCGGCCGGCCTGCCCCCGGGGCTCACCGCCAGCGACTTTGTCACCCGGATGCTCTTCTGGGACACCGCGGGCTATCTGCCCGACGACATCCTGGTCAAGGTGGACCGGGCCAGCATGGCGGTGAGCCTGGAGGCGCGGGTGCCGCTCCTGGACCATCACCTGGTGGCCTTTGCCTGGCGGTTGCCCCTGGCGATGAAGATCCGGAATGGCCGCAGCAAGTGGCTGTTGCGGCAGGTCCTGCACCGTTACGTCCCACCGGAGCTGACCGAGCGGGCCAAGATGGGCTTTGGCATCCCGCTGGACTCCTGGCTGCGGGGACCCCTCCGGGCCTGGGCCGAGGATCTCCTCGACCCGGCGCGGCTCCGACGGCAGGGCTACCTGCGACCGGAGCCCATCCAGCGGATTTGGCACCAGCACCTGGCCGGCAGTCACAACTGGCAGCACCGGTTGTGGGTGGTGCTCATGTTCCAGGCCTGGCTGGAACAGCACCATGGGGGATGAGCGGCCGTGGCCAAGCTCCTCTTCTTCATCACCGAGGACTGGTACTTCTGGTCGCACCGGCTGCCCATCGCCCGGGCGGCCCGGGAGCAAGGCTTTGCCGTCCATCTGGCCACCCGGGTCCAGGACCATGGCCAGCGGATCGTGAACGAGGGCATCCACCTCCACCCCCTCGCCCTCAGGCGGCGCTCGGCCCGACTGGGCCAGGAGCTGGCCACCCTGCGGCAGCTGCTGACCCTTTACCGCCGGGAGCGGCCGGACATCGTCCACCATGTGGCCCTGAAGCCCATCCTCTACGGCTCCCTGGCCGCCCGTTTGGCCGGGGTGCCAGGGGTGGTCAACGCCCTGGCCGGCCTCGGCCACCTCTTCATCGCCGGCACCCCTCGGGCTCGCCTGGGCCGGCGCCTGGTCTCCCTGTTCTTCCGCCTGGCTTTCGCGCCCCCGGGCTGCCGGGTGCTGTTCCAGAACGACGAGGACCGGCAGCTCCTGGTGGCCATGGGGGTGGTGGCGGCCGGAAAGACGGTGCTCATCCGGGGCTCCGGGGTGGATACCCGCCGCTTCCGGCCGGCAGTGGGGCCAGCGCCAGGGATCCCCCGGGTGATCCTCGCCTCGCGGATGCTGTGGGACAAGGGGATCGGTGAGCTGGTGGATGCGGCCCGTATCCTGAAGGCCCGGGGCGTGGCCGGCGAGATCCTGGTGGCCGGCCGTCTGGACGAGGAGAACCCGGCCGCCATTCCCGAGCGCACCCTCAGGTCCTGGCACGAGGAGGGCATCATCACCTGGCTGGGCTTCCGGCAGGACATCCCGGAGCTTCTGGCCTCCTGCCAGGTGGCGGTGCTGCCTTCCTACCGTGAGGGTCTGCCCAAGGGCCTCCTGGAGGCGGCGGCCTGCGGCCTGCCTCTGGTGGCCACCGATGTGCCTGGCTGCCGGGAGGTGGTGCGGGAGGGGGAGAACGGTTTCCTGGTGCCGGCCCGGGAAAGCCTGCCTCTGGCCGAGCGGCTGGAGCGGCTGTTGACGGACGAGCCCTTGCGGCAGCGGCAGGGGCAGGCCAGCCGGCGGTTGGCCGAGCAGGAATTCGCGGTCGGCCGGGTGGTGGGCGAGACCCTTGCTCTCTACCGCCGGATGCTGGCCAGCCAGGCAGGGGGGCAGGGCAGGCCTACCCCCGGCCCAGGGCAAACCGGGGGGCGCTGACCCGGGTGCCGTGGCACTGGGGACAGCGTCCCGGTCTGGTGAGCCGCTCGCGGCCAGCGAATACAAAGCCGCAGGAGCGGCAGGCCGGCGGGGTCACCGCAAGGCTGCTGCCGGCCGCCGCCAGGCTGCGGGCCACGTGCTCCAGGTGGCCCGCCACCTGTCCCTCGCCGATGCCCAGGGTCTGGGAGATCTCCCGGGCGCTGACCGGTCCTGCTGCCAGCAGGGCCAGGAGCTCCTGGCGGATCGTCTCCTCCCGGGCCTCCGGCGTCGCCGGTGGCCGGCCCGCTCCCCTTCTCGATGTTGGCACCATCTTTGCTATATCTCCTGGGCAAGGGGACGGATCAGCGAGCCGGGCCCCGCCCCCTGGCGCTGCAAGCGCCTTCTGGCCTGCCTACTGGCCTAAAAAAATTTTCTATCGCGAAAAAGGGCATCATCGTTCCAGCCGTCCGCAGGTCTGGCTGGCCTTGATCCTTACCGGTGCTGGCTGAAGGAGGTGTCCCATGGTCCGCAACATTCTTGCTTCGATCCTCGTGCTCTTCTGGCTGCACACCGTGCTGGGCCTTGACGATGAGGACGTCTACCGCCAGCTGGTGCTCATCATCTCCTCGGACGGGCCGACCCTGTTCGTCCTGACCCTGGGGGCCAGCCTCACCCTCCTCGCCGGCTCCTACTGGCTCCATACCGGGCCAGCCTCCCTCGCCATCCACCTTCTGGCCCGGGGGGCCTTTCTCATCGGCCGCTTTGCGGTCACCTTCGGCTCCCTGGCCTGGATGGCCGCCGGCCTGGTGCTGCAGCAGAGCTTCCCGGCCGATTTCGGCATCTTCACCGTCCTGTCACCGATTGTCCTCTTCGGCGCCTCCGCCGTGGCGGTGCTCCAGCACGACTTCAATTTCCCCATCCGGGAGACCCTGGTGGAAGGGATCACCTGGCCCACCCTCACCGCCGGCACCCTGGTGGCCTGTCGCTTCCTCATCTGAGGCGTCCTGCCAAGACGGTTGGTGACCCGGCCGGGGGGCCTCCCCGGCCGGTTTTTTTTCGGCCCGCACCGTCTTCATCCCGCTGTCTGACCGAGCCGGCTTAAGGCCTCCTCCTGGGCCTCGATGCTGGCCGCCAGCTCCAGCTGCGCCCGGGCGCGCCGCAGGTTGGCGCCTGCGTGACACACCCGGAAGTAGCAATCCCCGGCCAGATGATCGGCAAAAAAGCGCATTCCCAGCTCCAAGGCCATGAGCCCCACCGCCGAGCCCAGGAGCTGCCGCTCCTGGTCGGCCCACAGCCCGCTCGCCTCGGCAAAGTAGCCCTCAAGGATCGGCGCGGCGATCCCGAGATCGAAAGAGACCTCGCCCGCCGCCGCCCCCTCGCCGGCCTGGTTGCAGGCCGAGCGCAGGCAGTCGGCGACATCGTGGATGAGCAGGCCCGGTCCCACGGTGTCGAGATCGATGAGCGCCAGGGCCCGGCCTTGACGGTCGAAGAGGATGTTGGCCAGCTTCGGGTCGCCGTGGCGCAGCCGCACCGGCATATCCCCCCGGCGCCGGGCCTCCTCCAGCCGGCCCACCCGGTGGCGCCGCCGGGCGATGAAGGCCTGGCACCAGGCCTCCTCGGCGGACAGGGGGGCGGGGTGCGCTGCCAGCACGGCCTCGCAGTCCGCCAGGTAGCGGGGCGTGTCGTGGAAGCCAGGCAGGGGATCGGCAAGAAGACGAGGGTCGAGATCGGCCAGCCAGACATGGAAGCGGCCCAGGCAGGCCCCCACCTCCCGGGCCTCCTGGGACGAGGTCAACCGCTCCCGGTGCCCGGCGTCCGGGATCTGCACCAGGGCCCGCCACAGGGCACCGTCTGCGGTGCACAGATAGTCGGCGCCACCGGCGGCCGGGATCAGAGCCGGCACCTGCCAGCGCTGGGCCGGAGGCAGCCCCTTGGCGGCCAGGTGGTCGGCCAGCAGCCGCAGGTTGGCCATGATCCGGACCGGCTCCGGGAACACCCCGGGGTTGATCCGCTGCAGCACCAGGCCCCAGGGCGGGGCGGCCAGCTCCACCAGAAAGCTCCGGTTGATGTGGCCGCCGGCCAGCGGGCGGCAGGCGATGGCCGGGGCGGGCAGAGCGAGCCCGGCCAGGACAGCGGCCACCTCCGGCGGGATGGGCATGCTGGCGGATCTCAAAAGAGGCGCAACTGCCGGCCGGCCGGCCGGCGGGGCGAGGGGGCGGCGACCCGGGTCAGCAGCTGGCTGGGGATCTCGGCCAGGAAGCGGGAGGGGGCCTGGGCGTAGGTCTGCCCGAAGAGGGTGCGGCTGGCCGCGTGGGTCAGCGCCAGGGCGGAGCGGGCCCGGGTGAGGCCGACGTAGAAGAGGCGCCGCTCTTCTTCCAGATCGGTGGTCAGGCCTGGCAGGCGGCAGGGCAGGAGGTTGTCCTCGAGGCCGGCCAGAAAGACCGTTTCGAACTCCAGGCCCTTGGCAGCATGAAGGCTCATGACCGCCACCGTCTGGGCCTTGGGGTCGTAGACCGTGGCCTGGCGGTTTTCGGCCAGATGCCGGGCCAGGGCGGCCAGGTCGCCGCCAAAGGCGGCAGCCAGATCGACCAGACGCTTGCCCGGCCCGCTGGCAGGATCCAGGCCAAGAGCCGTCAGGACCGGGGCCAGGGCCGGGGCGAGACCGGCTGGCGCCGCAGCGGCGAAGACCTCGATGGTTGCGGTCAGCTGGGCCAGGGCGCGGCCCTGGGCCGCAGTGAGCCCGGGCAATCCGGCCATGGCCGCCAGGCTTGGCCGTTTGGCCTCCGGCAGCCGGGCCAGGGTCTCTGCCGCCGATCGGCCCAGACCCGGCCAGGCGGCCGCGAGCAGCAGGGCCTCGGCGGCACCGCCGGCAGCGGCCTGCACCAGAGCGGCGGCCGGGGCCAGGCCATCCTGGAGAAAGAAGGGCGGCGCTCCCACCAGCTGGAAGGGGATGCCAGCCTGGTGCAAGGCCTCGGCGACGGTGAGTGCTGCCGCCTGCAGGCGATAGAGGATGGCGATGTCGCCCAGGCCATGCTCCCGGTCGCCGGCCGACCCCTGCCGGCGCTCCAGGCTGCGGTGGCTGGTGCCGCCCAGCAGCGCCTCCACCCGCTGCGCCACCCAGGCCGCCTCGGCCGTCGGCTGGGGAAAGGCGGCCAGCTCGATGCCGCCGCCCAGGTCCCGGCGCCGGGCCTGCAGGCGCACCTGCCCCCCCCCGGGATTGTGGCGGATCACCGCTCCGGCGGCGGTCAGGATGGTGGTGGTGGAGCGGTAGTTGGTGGCCAGGGGCAGGACCTGGGCGCCCTGCTCGTCCCGGAACCGGAAAAGGAATTCCGGCCGGGCGCCCCGGAAGCCGTAGATGGCCTGATCCGGATCGCCGATAGCGAACACCGAGGCCTGGGCCGCCACCAGCTCCACCAGGGCGTACTGGCTTTCGCTCAGGTCCTGGATCTCGTCCACCAGGAGATGCCGGACCGGCGCCACTACCCGCTGGCGGAAGGCAGGGTCCTTGCGGCAGCGCTCCAGCCAGGCGGGGATGACCGCCTCCAGATCCAGGGCCTGCCGCTGGTCCAGGAGCGCCAGGTAGCGGGCCACCTCAGGAGGTGGCTCGGGCTCGCCGGTGGCCAGGGCCTGGCTGTGGGCGGCGACCGCCTCGGCCAAGAGACTACGCTTCGCGCCGGACAGCTCCGGAAAAAGCGCGGCCAGAAGAAGCTGGCGCTCCTCGTCCCCCACCACGGTGAGCCCCGGGGTCTCCGCCCGCAGTCCTTTGAGGCAGAAGGCATGGAAGGTGCCAACGAAGACCTGGGCCGCGTCCGCCGACCCTTTGGCCAGCCGGGTGCGGATCTCGTCCGCGGCCCGGTTGGTGAAGGTAATGGCCGCAAGGCTCGCCGGGTCCAGGCCTTGGGCCAGCAAGTGCTGCAGGCGGCTGACCAGGGTGTAGGTCTTGCCGGTGCCCGGGCCGGCGATCACCACCAGCAGGCGGGCCTCGCTGCGGATCGCCTGCTCCTGCTCCGGGTTGGGGCCGGAGGTGGGCAGGGCCGGCGACGGCGGATCTTCGCCAACCGTTGACCGGGCCAGGGGCTGGCGGCTGACCGGGGCGCCGGCACTGGCGGCTTTCCGGGGAGCTGACCGGAAGAGCGCCTTCTGGCCGGCGATCTCGTGGCGCTCGCCCGGGGCGAAGAGCCGGATGACCCCGTAGGTGCCGTCATAGCCGGCCTGGCGATGCACCTGGCCGGCCCGCAGCCGGCGGATCGCCTCGGCCAGGGGCGGCGAGACCGCCTCCAGGTCCGACAGCGGGACTTCCCGCAGCAGCCGGAATTCGGAGCCGAAGCGGTTGATGAGCGAGCCGTACCAGGAAAGCACCGCCTTGCTGGCGGCGCCCTTGTCGAGCAGCTCGGCCAGGATCTCCGGCAGAGGCACCAGGCTCTCCCAGCCCGGTCCGGCGGCGGCCGGCGGGGCTTGGCGGTCCGCCAGCTCCCGCACCCGGTGCAAAACGCCCACGGTCAGGGGCCGGCCGCACACCGGGCAGCGGCCCTTGGAGCGCCGGGTTTCTTCGGGCCCGGTCACCACCCCGCAGGCCCGGTGGCCGTCCAGGTGGTATTTGCCCTCCTCGGGGAAGAATTCCACCGTGCCGGCAAAGCCCAGGGCCGGCTGTCGCAGGGCCTCCCGCATGGCGAAATAGTCCAGGGCGGTCCGGAAGCGGTTGGCCTCCCGGCCCAGCTTGGCCGGGGAATGGGCATCCGAGTTGGAGATGAGGGTGAAGCGGTCCAGGCTCGACACCAGCCGGTTCATCTCCGGATCCGACGACAGCCCGGTCTCCAGGGCGAAGACCTGGGGGCTCAGATCGCCGAAGCACTCCTCGATGCCATCGAACCCGGACTTGGAGCCCAGGATCGAGAACCAGGGCGTCCAGATGTGGGCCGGCACGAGGAACCCGGCCGGCGCGCATTCCAGCAGGATCTCCAGGAGATGCCGGCTGTCCAGCCCCAGGATCGGCCGGCCGTCCGCCTCGATGTTGCCCACTGCCGCCAGCCGGGCGTTGACAGCCGCCGCCGCCGCCAGATCCGGCACGAAGAGCAGGTTGTGCACCTTGCGCACCCGGCCGTCCCGCTTGTAGATGCTGGAGATCTCGGCGGAGAGCAGGAAGCGCACGGCGGTGGGCGCAGGACTGACCCCGACCAGGGCCGGTGGCACCTTGCCCTCGTCCCGCAGCCGGAAGAGCCCCGGCTCGGCCGGCACCAGCTCTTCTTGCAGATGCCGGAACCAGGCCGGATGGGTGAAGTCACCGGTGCCCAGCACGGTGATCCCTTTGACCCGGGCCCAGGCAAAAAGAGCCGCCAGGTCCCCGGTGGGACTGGTGCCCCGGGAATAGGGCGAGTGGATGTGCAGGTCAGCGAGAAAGTCCATGGGCGGGGTGATCACCTTGGTCATCGGTGTCTCCGGCCTTCGTGAGTACCTAGTTGAGTACGTAGTTTATGAGTTGGTACCTAGTTTCCCGTCTTCTGCCACTGCGCGTTTCGGCCAATGCCCAGCGCCTGGACCTTGTGCTCCTTCTGCAGGCGGGCGAGAAGCTTACGGATCAGGTCCAGGCCAACACCGGGGCATTCGGTCCGCAGGTCCGCCACGCGAAAGGCCCCGATCTGGCGGTCGATTGCCGCCAACACGGCGGCGGTCTTTTCCCCTCGCGGCGATCTGAGATGGCCGACGCGTCGATCAAGCTCGCCGCAGGCCTGCTTGAGGATGAAGAGCAGGAAGTTGATCGCGGGCCAGGGGTCGTGCCTGCCCTCGTGCCAGCCCTGGGAGGTCTGCTCGAGGACCTCGTAATAGCGCTCCTTGTTCTGCTCGACGAGGCGTTCCAGGCTGATGAAGCGCCCGGCTTCGAGGCCACATTGGTACGTGGTCAGCAGGTACAGCAGCCGTGAAACGCGGCCGTTGCCGTCTCGAAAGGGATGGATGCAGAGGAAGTCGAGGTTCAAGGCGGCGGCAAGCACCAGCGGGTGGACTCGTCGCTCCTGCACGCCGAGCTCCCAACGCTTCACCATCTCGGCCATCGCCGCCGGTGTTTGCGCCGGGAAAACCGTCTTGAAGCGAACGCGGCTTCGGCCGTCCGCGCAGGTCTGGATGATGTCGATGTCCTTTTCCTTGTAGGCCCCAGCGTCCCAGACATCTCCGCGCGAGAGCTTATGAAGCCGCTTGATGGTGGCTTCAGACACGGGAAGGCTGGCGCCGTTTTCGTGAACGAGCTTCAGCGCGTCGCGGTAGCCCCGCACTTCCTCCTCGTCCCGGTCGCGGAGCGGGGCCTGCCCGAAAACCACTGTGCCAACGCGGGACTCATCCACCTCGACGCCTTCGATGCGGTTGGACGAGACCGCGCTCTCGACCAGGGCGTGCTCGCGCAGGGCCTTGAGCCTCTGCGGCGCCTGGCGGGTGAACAGCTCCTGCCTGCCCCGCGCCTCGGAGAGGTCGGCCAGGTACCAGCTCGTGCTCATGGGAAGGGTCGCAGGCTCAGCGGCCAGTTGCCGAAGGGTCATCACGGCGTCATCTCACTTCCGCTCCAGAGGGAGCTGGCCCGAGAGCGGACGCGGGCAGCAGCAGGTCGCGCGTGCGGCGGAGGTTTTGGGTTCTCCTGGCGAAGGTTGATGATTTCAGCCACCGCGCGGGGTTGAGCTTGCCCAGCGCGGCGCGCGGGCGATTGACCAGCACCACCTCGCCCCTGGCCTCGCGGCCCAGCGTGCCGCCGGGGCCCAAGGTCTCCTCCATTGCCGAGAGATGCACCTGCCGTCCGACGAAGGCGAAGCCGGTGCCGAGCTCAAGCAGGAAACGGGTGATGTGCTGGACGATGGCCTCCTCCAGGGAGCGCTCCTGCGCCTCCGCGCCCAGGCCCAGAAAATCGAGCCGGTAGGGATCCTTCAGCGACTCGTGCGCCAGATCCGACAAGGGTGCGGGCAGACGCTCGGCAAAGTTGGTGACGGCCTGCCCGCTGCGCTTACGCAAACGGGTCTCGATCTGGATGGCCAGCACGCCGCGTGACCAGTTGTGCTCAATGGCTTTGGCCAGATACCACTCGCGCTCGTCCGGTGTCTTGAGCTTGTCGAGCAGTGTACAGAGGTGAAACCAGGGCAATCGTGCAGCAACTTGCTGCACAAATCCGCCGTCCGGCCACGCCTCGGCAAAGGCCCGCATGTACTTGAGGTTGCGCGGCGAAAATCCTTTCATGTCCGGGAAGGCGTTGCGCAGGTCCTGAGCCAACCGTTCGATCACCTTGGTGCCCCAGCCTTCCCGGTCCTGCCGCCGGACCCGCCTGCCCTGCCGCCCTGACGGTGCACCGGGGTCAGTGGCCGCAGGTCAGGGCGACGAAAGGCTGGCGCGGGGCTGGTGGCAGCCGGTAGCGGCCGGAGGGGCCGATCCGGGCCAGCGCGGGCTCCGGGGCGGTCCTGGTCTGATAGAGGGCCACCCAGCCGGATACCGGGCGGCTGTCCAGCCAGACGCCACCGGTCACCGGCGCAGCGCCGGTTGCCGGCTTCTGGCCCCGATTGCCGTAGGTGGCGCAGACAAAGGGCTCGTCGAAGGCCTCCAGCCGGAAGCTGCCGTCTGCGCCGAGCGGCACCCGCATCGGTGTCGCTCCCTGGCTTGCCTGAAAGCAGGCGATCTCGCCGGTCACCGGCGTGCCGCCCTGGAGCACGATGCCCAAGAGAGTCGCCGGGAAGCCGGCCTGGCGCTCGTAGGCCCCCATGTCCACCACCTCGTGCACCACCCGCGGCTGGCCGCCGGCGTCGGTGGTGGCAAGACCCGTCGCCTCGTTGAAGCCGGCATCGATGCAGGGGGAGCGCGGCGCAAGGTGGAAGTCCGCCGCGTCCGCGGCCACGAAGAGCGGGTCACTGGCCAGCGAGCTGGGATCCTTGCCGGTTTCGGCCTGATAGGCGGAGAATTCGTCGAGCCGAAAGGACCGGCCCAGCCAGTCGGCCAGGAGACCGTCCGTGTCTCCCTGGTGGTAGCTGTTGTGGTCGAGGACTAAGCTGTCCAGCCCGGTCCAGGGGTCGGTGAGAAAGATGGCCGCGCTCGTGGCCCGGAAGAAGATGTTGTTCCGGATGGAGAGGTTGGTCGTCTGGGCGGTGTTGCTGAACAGGCAGATGTGGCGGCCGGAAGGGTCGAAGCGTTGCTCATGGCCCCAACCAAAGCCGGAAAAGGCGCAGGTGTTGCTCACGAAATGGATGTTGTCGCTGACCGCCGAGGCGGGGTGATTCCAGAATTCGAAGCAGTATTCGCTTCTCCAGACCACGTTGTTGCGGAAGATCTGGTTGACCTTGGTGCTTTCCCCGATCCCCTGGGTGGTGAGGGCGGCGTCGTAGATCTCCCAGAGCCGGCAGCCTTCGACCAGGGTGTCGTGGGCGTTGTTCCAGAACTCGACCCCGTTGCCGTAGCGCAGCTCGCCGT
>JBFMBH010000031.1 GCA_040755095.1 Thermodesulfobacteriota bacterium | reverse complement strand
TGCCGGTCCTCACCGGCCGCAAGCTGGTGGGGATCGTCACCAACCGGGATCTGCGGTTCGTGTCCGACCTCGACCTCAAGGTGCGGGACGTCATGACCAGCAAGAGCCTGGTCACGGCGCCAGTGGGCATCACCCTGGAGGCCTCGAAAGCGCTCCTCCACGAGCATCGCATCGAAAAACTGCTGGTGGTGGATGAGGCCGGGGAGCTCAAGGGGCTCATCACCATCAAGGATATCGAAAAGATCAAGCGCTATCCCCGGGCAGCCAAGGACGGCATGGGGCGCCTGATGGTGGCCGCTGCTCTCGGGATCGGCAGCGACTATCTGGCCCAGGCGGCCCGACTGCTCCGGGTCGGGGTGGACGCGGTGGTCCTGGATTCGGCCCATGGCCACTCCCGGAATGTGCTCCGGGCGGTGACGGCGCTCAAGGACGCCTTCCCGGCCCTGCCGGTCGTGGCCGGCAACGTCGCCACCGCCGAGGGCACCCAGGCCCTGATCGATGCCGGGGCCGATGCGGTCAAGGTAGGGGTGGGGCCAGGCTCCATCTGCACCACCCGGGTGGTGGCCGGGGTCGGGGTGCCGCAGCTGACCGCCATCTTCAACTGCGGCCGCCAGGCGGCCCAGGCCGGGGTGCCCATCATCGCCGACGGTGGGCTCAAGTTCTCGGGCGATGTCACCAAGGCCCTGGGCGCCGGCGCCCACACCGTGATGATCGGCAGCCTGTTCGCCGGCACCGACGAGGCGCCGGGGGAGACCTTCCTCTACCAGGGTCGCACCTACAAGGGCTACCGGGGCATGGGCTCCCTGGGCGCCATGAACCAGGGCAGTGCTGATCGCTATTTCCAGGATGAAGAGGCCGGCGCGGCGAAGAAGTTCGTGCCCGAGGGGATCGAGGGCCGGGTGCCATACCGGGGCCCGCTGTCCGAGACCGTCTACCAGCTGGTGGGCGGCTTGCGCTCCGGTATGGGCTACGTGGGGGCCGCCACCATCGCCGAGCTGCACGCCCGGGCCCGCTTCGTGCGCATCACGGCGGCCGGGCTCAAGGAAAGCCATGTCCATGACGTGATCATCACCAAGGAAGCCCCCAACTACCGCCTCGGCTGACCCGAGACGGCATCCCTCCGCTCGGCCACACGAGCCGGTACCGGTGCATGGATATCCATAGCGAAAAAGTTCTTATCCTCGATTTCGGCTCCCAGACCACCCAGCTCATCGCCCGGCGGATCCGGGAGCAGCAGGTCTACTGCGAGATCCATCCCTTCAACCTGCCCCTGACTGCGATCAGGGCCATGGCGCCCCGGGGGATCATCCTTTCCGGAGGGCCGGCCAGCGTCTACGATCCGGGAGCGCCGGCCAGCGATCCGGCCCTCTTTGCTCTCGGCATCCCGGTTATGGGCATCTGTTATGGGGCGCAGCTCATGGCCCGGCAGCTGGGGGGGCGGGTGGAGCGGGCCCCAGGACGGGAGTTCGGCAAGGCGGAGCTGGCGGTGGCCGCCGCCGACGGCCTCTTCGCTGGCCTGGAGAAGGGGGCGGGCGGCTATCAGGTGTGGATGAGCCACGGCGATCGGGTGGAGGAGCTGCCGCCGGGCTTTGTCGTCACCGCCACCAGCGTTGGCTCGCCCAACGCCGCCTTCCGCCATCAGGAGCGGTCTTTCGTGGGGGTACAGTTCCACCCGGAGGTGGCCCACACCCTGATCGGCACCGGCGTCCTCCGGAACTTCGTATTCGGCATCTGCGGCTGCGGCCCCAACTGGACCATGCACTCCTTCGTGGAGGCAGCGGTGGCGGCCATCCGCAAACGGGTCGGCAACGGCCGCGTGCTCTGCGCCCTTTCCGGCGGTGTCGACTCGGCGGTGACCGCAGCCCTGGTGCACCGGGCCATCGGCGATCGTCTGACCTCTGTCTTCGTGGACAACGGCCTGTTGCGCACCCGGGAGGCGGAAACGGTCATGGCCTTCTTCCGGGAGAAGGTCGGGCTCGACCTCATCACCGTGGACGCGGCCAGTCAGTTCCTGGCGGAGCTGGCCGGCATCATCGACCCGGAGGAGAAGCGCAAGCGGATCGGCCACGCCTTCATCCGCATCTTCGAGGCCGAGGCGAAGAAGGTGGGCGACGTGCAGTTCCTGGCCCAGGGCACCCTGTATCCGGACGTCATTGAAAGCGTCTCCTTCAAGGGACCGTCGGCGGTGATCAAGAGCCACCACAATGTGGGCGGCCTGCCGGAGCGCATGCAGCTTGCCCTGGTGGAGCCGCTGCGGGAGCTCTTCAAGGACGAGGTGCGGGCCTTGGGCCTGGAGCTGGGATTGCCGGAGGAACTGGTCTTCCGCCAGCCCTTCCCCGGTCCTGGGCTGGCCATCCGCATCCTGGGCGAGGTGACGGCAACAAGGCTTGCCGTACTGCGCCAGGCGGATGTCATTGTCCTGGAAGAGATGAAGCGGGCCGGCTGGTACCGTCGGGTCTGGCAGTCCTTTGCCGTGCTGCTGCCCATCCGGACGGTGGGGGTGATGGGCGACGGGCGTACCTACGAGAATGTGGTGGCGTTGCGGGTGGTGGACAGCCTGGACGCCATGACCGCCGACTGGACGCGGCTGCCCGAAGACCTCCTGGCCCGCATGGCCAACCGGATCATCAACGAGGTGCGGGGGGTCAACCGGGTGGTGTACGACATCTCCTCGAAGCCGCCCAGCACCATCGAGTGGGAGTGAGCGCGTGGACGAGGGCATGAGGGCACGGAACGCCATGAGTGGACAGCACCAGAGGCTCGATGACCTTCAAAGCCACCCCGAGATGGCCGGCCGGCTCCTGGCCAGCTTCTTCGAGATCGCCCAGATCGTCAACAACCGGCGCCTGTCCCCTGACGGCCAGCTGGACCGCCTGCTGCGGGTCATCCTCCGCTATCTGGCGGTGGATCACGGCTCGATCATGCTCCTGGACAAGGGCCGGCAGCTGGTGGTGCGGGCTGCCAGCCGGCCGGTCCTCCTGGGGGTCAAGCAGGGGCTGGACGACGACACAGTAGCCGCCTGGGTGGCCCGTCATCACAAGCCCCTTTTCATCCCCGACATCAGCCAGGACGAGCGTTTCCCGCGGCGGGAGCATGCCTACCGCACCCGTTCCCTCCTGTCGGTGCCCCTCATGAACGGTCCCACCCTGGTGGGGGTGATCAACGTCACTGACCGCACGGGCAAGGCTGATCTCCTCCAGGACGACCTGACCTGCCTTCTGGATTTTTCCGGCATGGTGCTGTCGGTGGTGGAGCAGCACCGCCTCCTCCAGGCGGTGAAGCGGCAGGAGGCCACCCTCAAGAAGCGCAACGAGGAGCTGCGGCGGCACGAGGCCATGCGGGCCGAGCTGGTGAAGATGCTGGTCCACGACCTCAAAGGGCCCCTGGCTGAGGTGGTGGCCAATCTGGACATCCTGTCCTACTCGGTGGCGGACGAGAACCGGGAGTTTCTGGAGGCGGCCCAGATTGCCTGCGAGCGGGCAGTGCGCATGGCCACCAACATGGTGGACGTGGGCAAGATCGAGGACGGCAAGCTCTCCTTGCTTCTGCAACCGGTGCAGGTACCGGATCTTCTGGAAGAGGCCTTGAGCGCTGTCAAGGGGCTGGCGCGCATCCGGGGGGTGGCCTTGACCCTGGACGTCAGCCCGGGGCTGCCCCTGGTACGGGTCGACCGGGTCATGATCCTCAGGGTGCTGCAGAATCTGCTCACCAATGCCCTGGGGCATTCGCCCCACGGCCAGGAGGTCATTCTGACCGCCCGGCTGACCGGTGGCGGCCGCCGGCTCGAGGTGTCGGTCCAGGATCAGGGGGAGGGCATTCCCCTGGAGCACCAGAGCCATCTGTTCGAAAAGTACGCCCGTCTCACCGGTTATCGGGACCATCTGGTTGGCACCGGGCTGGGGCTCTACTTCTGCCGGTTGGCGGTGGAGGCGCACCGGGGTCGGATCGCTGTGGACAGCGCGCCGGGCCACGGCTGCCGGATGATGGTCAGTCTGCCCGTGCACGAGGGGGTGCCCTCGGCTCGGCTGGGAGGAGGCGCTGATGCCTGAGCTCATGTCCCGCACCGAACACCGGCGGGGGGATCGCCCATGAAGACGCCGCAGGAGATGACCTTCCTCATCGTCGACGACATGGACAACATGCGCCGGTCCATCCGGGCGATGCTGCGGCTCATTGGCTATGGCCGGGAGTTCCTGGAAGCGAGCAACGGCCAGGACGCCCTGGAGATCCTGCTCAAGAGCAAGGTGCCCATCGACTTCATCATTTCGGATGTCAACATGCCGAAGATGAGCGGCACCGAGCTCCTGAACCGGGTGCGCGAGAACAAGAAGATGCGGGATCTGCCTTTTCTCATGATCACCGCCGAGGCCAACCAGGAGATCGTCGCCGAGGCGGCCGAGCGGGAGGTGGACGCCTACCTCACCAAGCCCTTTGTCACCGCCACCCTGGAGCAGAAGATCAAGGAGCTGCTGGACCGGGCCGAGCACCCCTCGCCACTCATGGTGTACTTGCGGCAGGCCCGGGACCTGGAGGAGGCCGGCGAGATCGACGGGGCCATCGAGGCCATGGACAAGGCCGCGGCCCTTTCCAGCCAGACCTCCCGGCCCTGGCGGGAGCTCGGTCGCTTGCACCTCAAGAAGGGGGACGTGAAAAGCGCTGTCCACTACTTCGAGCAGGCCACCGACATCAATCGTCTGGACGTCACGTCCTACCATTATCTCGGCCAGCTCTATTACAACATGGGCAACCTGGAGCGGGCCACCCTCAACTTCGCCCGCGCCATGGAGATCAGCCCCCGGCACGCCGACCGGGCAGTCTCCTTCGGCAAGCTCCTGCTCAAGGCCAAGCAGAACGAGGAGGCGGAGCGGATCTTCCGCCTGGTGCTCAGGATTCGCAAGGACGACCTGGACATCAAGGAGGATATCGCCGAGTCCTGCCGTGTCCACGGCCTGCTTCACTTCACGGTCCGCCTTCTGTCCGAGATCCTGCGGGAGGATCCGGAGCGGACCCATCTGTACCGGCCCCTGGGCTTCGCTCTCCGGGCGGTGGGCAACCACGTCGAGGCCGTCAAGCTCCTGGAAAAGGCGGTGGCGCAAACCCCGGACGACGTGGAGCTCCTGCTGGAGACCGCCAAGACCTACCTGGATCTGCGCCTGCCGATCCGGGCCGACAAGTACGCCACCCGGGCCCTGCGCCTCGACCCCCAGAACGCCGAGGCCCGGGAGGTCTTCGACAAATGCGTCTGACACCATGCGGCCTTGGCCCGGCGGGCGTCGTCTGTCCGCTGATCACGGCCCGCGGCTGAGCCGGCATCATGGATGACGCGGTCTTCCTGGTCGCCGTCCATCCCCTGTCCTTTCTGGGCCAGCAGGTGTTGTCCGACCGCTGGTCGCAGTTCAGGGCCGGCCTGCGCACCAGACTGCTCCGCCAGGGCCGGGAGGATCCGGAAAGCTCCGAGGAGCTCCTGCTCTTCCTCTTCAATCATCCCCTGACGGCGATCTCCGCCTTCTTCGAGAGCCTGGACGAGACCAGAAAGGCCTTCGGCTGGCCGGACCACGCCGGTCCGGCGCCGGTGCACGTCATCTTCCACCTGGAGCGCAAAGGGGATGAGCGCTCACCGGTCCGGATCCTCACCTCCCAGGTCTGGGATTTTCTGGAGCCAGCCACCCCGTACATCACCCGGGCTTTGAAGAACCGCTGGCCCGAGTATGCGGACGGCGGCAGCTTTCCGGCGCACACCCTGGACACCGCCCCCCAGGGCCTGTTCCGCCTCCGGTACAGCGCCGGCGGCCGCTTCCGCACCGACAGCCTGTTTCCGCACCGGCGGCTGCTGCGGTCTGCCGGCGGCCGCCTCTGCTTCTACTGCGGCATGACCGGCCACCGGCCGGCCCTGTGCCCGTCCAAGTACCTGGCCCCGGACCTCGTGGCCCTGCCAGAGGCGGGCTTCATGACCGCCACCGAGCTGGCCGCAGCCTTCCGGGCCGCCTTGGACCGGCCGGAAGAGACCGTGCGCACCCTGGCCGCCGGCATCGACGCCGCCCAGCTCCGGGATCAGCCCCCCCTCACCGCCCTGGTGGCCTATTTCGACCTCGGCCGGGTGTTCCAGATTCGCTTCCTCCTCACCCTGGCCTTCACCCCGGGTGCCAACTGGCCCCGCATGCAGGACGCGACCGGGCTCAAGGTCACGAACAAGCAGTTGTTCGTGGGGCTGGACTGCCTGCGGGTGGGCAAATACCGTGAGGCGGGGCAGCTTCTCCTGGAGAAGAACAAGATCGGCCAGGGGGTGGGCGAGTTTTTCGCCCAGATCGGCCTGGCCCTGGCGCATCTGGAGCAGGACCAGGACGAGGCCGCCCAGGCGCGGCTGCGGCGGGCGCACAGCCTGGCTCCCGGCCCCCGCGAGCAGACCTACATCCAGATGCTCCTGTCCCGGTTCCACGAGATCGTCGAGCAGGACCTGGCCAAGGCGGACCACGCCGTGAGCCAGGTGTTCGCCATCAACCGGGACTGCCTGGACGCCTCCTACCGGAAGATCCAGCTGGCCGTCCGCCAGGGCACTTTCGGGGAGCGCGATCTCAAGACCTTGCGGGTGCTGGTGGAGAGCCAAAAGGAGCTCTACTGCGCGGCTCTGATGGATCCGGATCTGGAGCCGGTCCAGGCCATCGTGGAAGACATGCTGACCGCCGTCCACCATGCCACCCTGGCCAAGGCCCGGGAGGGGCTCGCCGCCGCCCGCGTCCAGGCGGAGGATATCGTCATCTGGTTTGGCGCCGGCGACGATCAGGTCAAGGCCAACCAGGGTCTTCTCAGCCGCCTGGAGGCCTTCATGGACCGGCAGAGCTTCTACGGTCTCCTGGAGGTGGCCAGCCGGGCCAAGGGCATGGTCTTCACCTGCGATCGGCTGCGGGAGGACCGCACCGAGGCCCTCAAGAACACCCTCAAGGATCTGCAGGGCCAGTGGCAGGGCATCAAGGCCTACTGGGATCGCTTTCCTTATCAGGGGCTGTTTGGCCAGTTCGGCGACACGGTGAACGACCTGTTCCGGAGCCTGCACCGGGCAAGATCCTTGATTCTGGAGAACAAGGGCCCCGCCTTCCGCGAGGCGAGCGAGCTGGTGAGTCAGGTGGAGGCGGGGCTGGTCGGCTTGCGTCCCCTGGTGGAGCGCATGAACTGGGTGCGCAACGCGGTGGAGATCTGCCGGGATTTCGGCAAACGGCTCCTGGCCTGCGAAGCGGTGCTGTTCTTTCTCGCCCTGGCCGCGGTGCCTCTGTCGGGGCAGCTTCTGCCCGCAGGCAGCCTGGGGGGGCTGCCGGAGCGTCTTCTGGATCCCGGGTTCCAGAAGGAGGCGCTGGTGCTGCTCTTAGGGCTGGTGGCGCCGGTTTTTGCCCTGCTGTGGACCCTGGCGGACATGCGAGGCCAGGACTGAAGGCCGGACGGATCACGGCCCCCGGGTCTGGCCAGGGGCCAAGCGTGGTCGCAGGCGGGCCACCATTTCGGCCAGGGTCTCCGCCTGGGCCGGGGAAAGCTCTTCTTGCATCCGGGCCACCGCCCGGTCGATGATGGCAGCAAGCCGGGGCGCGTTCTCCTGCCGCAGGCGCCCGACCTCGGCGCTGGCCTCGTCGAGGATCGGGGCGATTCTGGCCTGGGTGGCCGAATCCAGATCGAGACGGGAAGTGAGGCGGGACATGATGAGCTGGCGGGGGAAGACACTGCCGCCGGCTACGGCCGCGCGGAACCGGGCCTGGACCACGAGGCCGATCCCGGCGGCCCCACTGGCCGCGCCGGCCAGAAAGGCGGCCAAGAGCACCAGGGTCAGCTGCCATCGTTTCATGGGCTCGCTCGCTCCTCAGGATAGGCCGAACAGCAGGGTCATGGGCAGGCCGGCCAGCTCCTCCAGGACCATGCCGGCCACCGCCCCTTCAATGGACGGCCAGACGGCCAGAAGCACCGCCAGGCCAGCGGCAGCTAGGCCGCAGCCGGCAACGGACAGGGGGAGAAAGAGGCCACCGTTTTCGGCGTGCGGTCGCGGGTGGCCAAGGTCCTTGGCCTCCTGGCGGATCGCCGCCATCACCTTTGCCTGCCAGGCCTCGTCCAGGGCCACGGATGGCTGGTCCTCATACGCTTGCCGGAGTCGGCTCTCCCGTTGCTGCGCATCCTGGGACTTCATGCTCCTCTCCTCCGGAGGCGCTCCTCCTCTTTCGCCAGGAGCTGGTGCAGGCGGCGTCGGGCCCGGAGCGCCCGTACCTTGACATTCACCAGGCTCAATCCCAAGAGGTCCGCCGCCTCCCGGGTCGACCGCCCTTCCAGCACGGTCAGGGCGAGGATCAGGCGGTCGGTGGGGGCAAGCTGATCCAGCGCCCAATCCAGGACCGCCCGGGCCTCCCGCCGGCTCCGGGCCGATTCGTGGTGCTGCCAGGCCACCTGGGCTGCGCTCTCGGCCAGTGCCCCTTCGCCCTCGTCAGAGAGGGAGCCGGCGGGAAGCTCCCGGCTGCGGTAGCGCTCCCGCCAGTAGTCATGGCAGGCCCGCACCGCGATCGCGGCCAGCCAGTGGCCCAAGGACTCTTGCTGCCGAAAGCCGGCCAGTCCCCGGAAGGCCCGGACAAAGGTCTCCTGGCACCCATCCGGCACCGCTGCCGCCGGCAGGTGGCGGGAGACGATCCGGCTCACCGCAGCGCTGTGGCGGCGGAGGATGCCGGCAAAGGCCTCGTGGTCGCCGCCCAAGACCGCGGCCACCAGGGCGGCGTCGGTGGCTCCTTCATCCCGGGTGGTCATGGGTGTGGCGTGGCCGGGGGCAGGCACGCCGCCGGCCACGCCCCTGGCTCTAGCGGCCAGCCCTGGCCGTTTGGCGGCCACCCTCCATCCCCAGACGGCCCAGGAGGGCTTGCCGCCGCTCCTGGCGGTGCGCCAGCCGTTCGGCCAGGATGGCCTCCTGCTCCGGGGTGAGCACCTCCCGGACGGCGCTGGCCGCCTGGCCGCCGATCACCGCCAGCTCCTGGCCGACCGCAGCCAGCCGCATATGGGCCGCCCGTACCGCGGCCTCATCATCCCCGGCAGTGAGCATGGTGTCCCGGAGCGAAGCGGCCGCAGCCGCCAGATCCGTTCCCAGCTCCCGGGCCTGGGGGCCGTACTGGGCCATGATGACCGCCACCGCCTCCTTCTGGTCCGCGGACAGGTCCAGGGCCGCCAGCGCGGCCTGCACCTGGGCCAGGGCCTGAGACTGGCCCACCTGCGGGTCCCGGGTCCAGGCCTGGGCGGGCCGCAGGGCGAATCCCGTCATCACGATCATCAATGCGAACAGGAAGACCATCCTTCTCATGACTCGACCTCCGAAAAAGGGTTCATGGCTGCTGACGTCCAACGCGTGGCTGGGGCCGGCCGGCCTCTGTTCGGAAAGTCGTCGGGGCCAGGAGGATGGTTACAAAAAAATGCGGTTCCCTGAGGGACGGGTGTCCGTGGTAGGCCGGTGCGGTCTAGATCACGCCCTTGGCGTTCAAGAATGGCCCGTATTTCTTGTCAGTGCCCAGGATGTGCTTGTCCAGCCAGTCCTGGAGGAATTTCATCACCTCGATGGTGAGGGCCGGTCGGCCGGCTTCGTGCTGCCGGGCCAAGTCGAGCACCTTCTCGGTCATCTTGGCGTGCTTGCCGGCATGCTCCTCGTAGCCCGGAAAGCCGTGCTGGCGCATCAGTCTCTCCTCGGTGGCGAAGTGGCTGCCGGCGTAGCTGATGAGGCTGCCGAGGATGGTGCCCAGGGCCTGTTTGCCCTGTCCCTGCAGCATGGCGCGATCCAGCTCGTTGATCATGCTCACCAGCTGGCGGTGCTGGTCGTCGATTTCCCGGATGTTGACGGAGTACTCGTTCTTCCAGGCGAGGGGCATAAGAACCTCCTTGGGGGGCCTCGTTGAGGGGGGGGGGGAAGCTCGTCTTGGATGCGGCTTCCTGGTAAGCTTGCGGCTCCGGTCTTACGGACTGCCTTCTATTATCTTTTCTTTCAGCCTGCCCATGCAAGAGCTATCCAAGCGCGCTGCCGCACCGAAGCCGGAACGGCTCCGCTTCGTGCTGCAGCGCTTCCTGATCCACGGCAGCCACTGGCTGGTCTTCGCCCATCTGCCGGTGATCCTGCGCGGCCAGGGGGTCGCGGATCCCAGGATCGGTCTGGTGGTTGGCCTCTTCAGTCTGGCCTCCATGATCCTCATGCTGCCCATGGGGGTCATGGCCGACCGCTTCTCTCCCCGGCGGACGATCCTTTCCTGCGCCGTTGTCCTGTCGCTGTACTTCCTGGGCCTGCTCGTGGTCCGCTCGCTGGTGCCGATTCTGGGGCTGGTGGTCGCAGGAGGGGCCGCCTTCGCCGGTCTGGTGGTCGTCAGCGAGGCCTTGTTCCTGAAGCTCTTCGGCGGCGAAGAGCGGGGCCAGCGGATCGCCTCCTTCCAACTGGCCACCTACCTGGGCTACGGCCTGGGACCCCTGGCCGGCGGCCTGCTGCTCGGGGTCAGCGACCAGGCTGGGCTGCTTTTCGCCGCAGCTGCGCTTGGCGCCATCCTGGTCTTTCTGGTGGGGCTGGACATGCCGGACAGCCCGGTGCGGCTGCCGGGCTTCCGGGAGTATCGACGGGATCTCTGGCAACCGGCTCCCCTCCTTCTCGCGGCCTGCGTCTTTGTGATCGGCACCCACTTCGGGGTGGAGCAGACCTCCCTCTCCCTGTTCATGGTCCAGGAGCTGGGGTTGGGGCCCGGCACCGTTGGCCTGGTCTTCGCCGGCCTCGGGCTGTGGATGGCGGCGATCGTCCCGGTCATCGGCCGCCTGCGGGATCGGCCGCAGGCGCCCTTCCGCTTTGTTCTGGGGGGACTGGTTGTCTCCGGCCTGTTCCAGACCGCCACTGCCTGGGCTTCGGGGCTGGCAAGTCTTCTGGTGATCCGCATCCTGCACACCACGGGCGACGCGGTGGCCCTCCTGGAGCTGTCGGTGCTCACGGCGCAGTTCTTCCCCAGCGCCCGACTGGGCGGCAGCTCCGGCCTTCTTTACGGGGTGCGCACCGTGGCCACCTTCGCTGCCGCCCTGGCCGCCGGCGGCCTCAACCGCTGGCTGGGCTACGGCGGCAGCTTTCTGGCTTCCGGCGCGTTGGTGACCTTTTTTGCTGGCCTTGCCGTTCTTGTCCTGGCGCTCAGCGATCGGGCGCGGGCGGCAGTGGGCTGGCAGCCGGCCCCTCCGGGCCCCCGGCCTAACTCGCCGTGAGCCCGGGGGAGAAAACAGGCGTCTGGAGGAGCAAATTGGCCTTGCGGTCGAGAATGGACCGGTTGGTCCCCAGGCGTCCCCTGTTGGCAAGGGGAGGACCGCCGGCCGCAGTCCCTTGCGGGGCCAGGCTTTTGGGCTGAAGGCGAAAGAAACGCTCTTGCAGCCGGTTACGTGGCGTCCGTCCGGAATCCCTACTCCGGAAGGGGGCTCGTCCCTGTTGATAAAGTTGTCCGGGCCAGTCGGGCAATCGGTCCAGGCCGCCTTTGACAGGAGCATAACATTTCCTTTACAAAGGAGGCCGTCGGGCACGGTCAGTCGCCTGTGCCCCTGGCCATCACGGAACAATTCCCAATCCAGACAAAACCTGCGACCGGGCAGAGCCAGCGAGGTGCTGTCCGGCGGGGCCTGCCGGCGAGACTCCCCGTCACGGGTGAGATCTGTCCTGTTGGCAGTGGGGCGGCCCAGACGGCCGCTACCGGGTGATGGTGCACCCCACCTCTGCAAACGATCATGGCACGAGAGGAGAGAGGGATATGGCGTGGACGAGGGTGAAGGCGATTCTCAAGGACCGGCTTCCTGACAGCACCTACCGCCTGTGGATCGAATCCCTGGCCTGTGAGCGGGAAGCGGACAACCGCCTGGTGCTGGTCTGTCCGGATCGCTTCTCTCTGAACTGGATTGCCGACAACTACCTGCCCCTGATGCGGGAGGCGGCTGGCCAGGCCGGCTGGTCCGGGGAGATCCGTCTCGAGGTGGCCCAAGCGGTGCCGGAGGGCACGGCGGCAGGGCCGGTGCAGCCCTGTCTGCCCACCATGGCGCCCGGCCGGGCTCAGATCCGCACCCTGAACCCTCGCTATACCTTCGAGCAGTTCGTGGTCGGCAGCTGCAACGCCCTGGCCTTTTCCGCCTGCCGGGCCATAGCCAGCGGTGACCAGGCCTACGGACCCTCCCTGTACCTGGAGGCGGGCACCGGCCTGGGCAAGACCCACCTCGCCCAGGCGGTGACCCATCACCTCCTCCAGCATGATCCGGGAGCCCGGCTCATCTACACCACGGTAGGCCAGTTCTCCCAGGAGGTGGTGGAGGGGGTGCGGGGCAGCGGCCTGGAGGGCGTCAAGGACAAGTACCGCCGCCAGTGCGATGTGCTGGTGCTGGAGGGTATCGATCGGCTGCCCGGCAAGGAGCGGACCCAGACGGAGCTGAACGACACCCTGGACGCCCTCCTGGCCAATGGCAAGCGGGTGATCCTGACCGGCAGCCAGTCGCCCCGGGACATCCCCGGGCTGCACACCACCTTCCGCTCCCGGCTGGCCGCCGGCCTTGTCACCTCCATCAACCCCCCGGATGCGGCCACCCGCTGCCTGATCGTCAAGCGCAAGTGCGCCTACGTGAGCCTGGAGCTGTCCGAGGAGCTGGCGGCGTACCTGGCGGAGAACCTGCGGGGCGACATCCGCCAGGTGGAGAGCGCGGTGGTCGGCCTCCGGGCCCGGGTGGATCTGGCAGGCCGGGCGCCGGATCGGCAGATGGTGCAGGAGCTGGTGGCCGATCTGGTGGGCCGCACGCCGCTTGTGACCGTGGAGGCGATCCGGGCCTACATCAGCCGCGCCTACCGGGTGCCGGTGACGGAGCTGCAGTCCAAGACCCGGAAGCGGGAGGTGGCCTTTCCCCGGCAGGTGGGGATGTATCTGGCCCGCCGGTTGACCGACCAGGGGCTGGTTGCCATTGGCAAGGCCTTCAACCGGGATCATTCCACCGTGGTGCATGCGGTGAAGACGGTGGGGGACCTGGTGCGGCGGGATGGCCGGGTGCGGGCCGAGATCGAGCACCTGGTGGAGCGGTTGGGGCGGGACCTGGGGTAGAGGCGCCGGCCTCAGACGTACACCCCCTTGACGGCTGCCGCCTCGCTGGCCTGGAGGTGGCGCTCGGCCAGCTGGCCGGCCACCACCCTGGCCTCTTTGATCATGTCGTTCATGCCGATGCCGTTCCAGCCGAAGCCGCAGACGAAGAGGCCGGGTAGGCGGGCGACCAGCTGATCCCGCCAGGCCACCAGGCCTGGGTGCCCCACTTCCAGCTGGGGGATGCCGGCCTTGGGCCGCAGCACCCGGACATGGCGGGGTGGCTCCGGCAGGTGGATGAGGCGGGCCAGGTCGGCGTAGGTCTGCCGGATGAGCGTGTCGTCCGGCAGATCCAGGCGCTCGGGATGGCGGCGCCCGCCCACCAGGGCCTCCACCAGGACCATGCCCGCCGGCGCCCGGCCTGGAAACATGTGGGTGGAAAAAAGGGCGCCCATGGCGAAGCGCTGCTCCTCTTCCGGGGCCAGATAGCCGAAGCCGAAGGGCACCTGGGCCTCTGGGCCGAAGCCCATGACCACGTTGGCCAGCCGCGCCTCGGGCACCGCGGCCACCGGCGGCCGCCCCAGGGCGGCCAGGAGGGGCAAGGCGCGGTTCACCGGCAGGGCCACCACCAGCTGGCCGGCGGTAAGCACCTCCCGGCTGGTCTGGGCCTGCCAGCCCGGCTCCTTGGCAACGATGGAGGTGACGCCGGTGGCCAGGCGCAGATCCGGCTGCCGTTCGGCCAGCGCCTCGATCAGCCGCTCCATGCCCTGCCGGAAGGAGACCATGGACGGCAGCCCGCGGCGCTCCCCCTTCTTCCCGCCTTTGCGGCTGGCGACCAGGCCGGCCAGCACCGAGCCGTGCTCCCGCTCCAGCCGCCGGACGCCGGGCATCACCGCATCGATGGCCAGCCGATTGAGATCGCCGGCATAGGTGCCGGTGAGCACCGCGTCCACCACCGGCAGCACCCCCTTGCCGAAGCGGTAGCTGGCCCAGTCCGCCACGGTCGGCTCGCCGGCCAGGGGCGGCTGCCACAGATCCCCCAGGACCCGCAGCTTGTCCCGGAACGAGAGGAGGGGGCTGGCCAGGATCCGGGGCGGTGACTGGGGAACCAGGACCAGGCGGCCCCGGCGGCAGATGTAGCGGACAAAGGAGGACAGGGGCGCCTTCTGGATATCGGCGGCCAGGTCCAGATCCGCCAGAAGCTCGCGGCTTTCGGCGACGTTGTCGAGGAAGCCGTGGGGACCCCATTCCGCCAGGAAACCGTCTTCCTGCAGGGTGGCGATGGCACCCCCGGGCCGCGGGCCTTCTTCCAGCAGGGCGATCCGGGCACCGGGCTGGCGTTTGGCCAGGAAGTGCGCGACCGCCAGGCCCGACAAACCGGCCCCCACCACCAGCACATCCACTGCCGCCTCGTCTGCCATGGATCAGCCTCCCGGGCCGAGATGCAGCCGGCCCGTAAGAATCCCGTCCTGCCAGGTCACTTCGATCCAGCCGCCTTGGCGGACCAGACCCGGGTTGATGATCCGGGTGGCGCCGATCCGGTCTTCGCCCCGGGCCTCATGGATGTGGCCGGTGAGGCACAGGGCCGGCTGATGGCTCTCGATGAAGGCGCGCACCGCGCGGCTCCCCACGTGCTGGCCCGAGGCCAGGCGGTCCGTGCGGGTGCCCCAGGGGGGCGGGTGGCTGACCAGGAGCACGGTGTCGGCCCCGGCGGTCTGCTGCCAGGCTGCGGCCAGCAGGCGGGCCAGCTCGTCTTCCGCCAGCTCGTTGGGGGTGGCAAACGGGGTGGGATTGGAGCCGCCGAGGCCGCAGATGGCCAACTCCCCGAAGCGGATCGCTCGGCCGTGCAGGCTGATCCCCTGCTCGGCCATAAGATCGTTCACCTCGGGCCGATCCAGATTGCCAGCCACGGCAAAGAGCCTGGGGTTGGCGGTGGCAAGGGTGGCCAGCACCGCGGCGGCCTCGCGGCGGCCGCCGAAGTTCGTGAGATCCCCGGTGATGAGGATCGCATCCGCCTGACCGATGCCAGGAATGGAGTGGCAGACCGCGGCGTCCAGGTGGATGTCGCCCAGGGCGATGAGACGCATGGCGTGAAGACCTCGCGAAGACCGGCCAACGGCAGCCGGCCGGTCCAGTATAGGAGGGCGACCTGGCCACGGCAACGGTTTTGCACAGCCTGGCCCCGCCATCTGCGGGGCCGCGGCTGCGGCCCTGGCTAGTTTTGGCGTTGACAGGTCCGGCAGGACCACTATATTGGTGAAGTTGTCACGCTTGGAAGGCGGCTGCCCTCTGGAAGGCCGCCGGAGTATCCCTCAGTCAGGAAGGAACATATGGACGACCCTGGACCTAGTTGCCGTTTGTCACTGCTCGCCGCCCGCCGGGGTCTGGCGAGCCCGCTGGCCGCCGGCCTTGGCGCTGCCAGCAGGAGGTGCCGTCCGTAGGGCCCCCTGGGCCCACCCCTTCGGCTCCCTCCTGCCGCCGCCCGGCGGCCTTCCAACGGAGGTGAGCCATGACCAGCCAGACCGCGGCGTCGAGCCTCGACGCCGTCCTGCTGCATGACCTCGATACCATCCAGCGCGATCCCCTGGAGGGGCTGCCGGACGCCACCCTGGCGGAGCGTCTGGAGAACCGGTCGCCGGCCGAGATCTGGGCCATCCTCGCGGAGGTCCCCCGCCTGCGGCGAGCCATGGTCTTCGGCCACCTGCCGCTGGCGGTGCAACGGCAGGTGGCGGAGGCCATCCCCCGGGAGACCGTCGCCGACCTCGTGAGCGCCATGTCCGCCGACGAGCGGGTGGATCTCATGAAGGAGCTGCCGGATGAGGTCCAGGACGAGATCTTCCCCTTGCTGGCCCGGGCGGAGCGGGAGGATATCCGCAAGCTGGCCGCCTATGCCGAGGGCACTGCCGGCGCCATCATGACCTCGGCCTACGTCACCCTGCGGCCGGAGCTCACCGTCGCCGCAGCCCTGGAGAAGCTCCGCCACGAGTGGCCCGGCAAGGAGACCATCTACTACGCCTATGTCATCAACGACCGGCGCCAACTGGTGGGTCTGGTCTCCCTGCGGGGGCTGATCCTGGCCAGGCCCAGCGCCCGGGTGGGGGACATCATGAACCCGGACGTGATCTTTGTCCGGGCCGGCGACAGCCAGGAGGAGACCGCGGCCCTCATCGCCAAGCACGACCTCATCGCCCTGCCGGTGGTGAACGGCGGTGACGCCCTGGTGGGCATCGTCACCCACGACGATGCCCTGGACGTGGTGACTGCCGAGGCCACCGAGGACATGCTGCGCATGGCCGGCACCGATGCCGAGGAGCACCCCGGCGCCTCGATCTTCACCAGCATCCGGCTGCGTTGCCCGTGGCTGACCGTGAACCTGGGCACAGCCATGCTGGCCTCCCTGGTGGTCAGCCATTTCCAGGACACCCTTTCCCGGTACATCGTGCTGGCGGCGATGATGCCCATCGTGGCCGGCCTTTCCGGCAACGCCGGCACCCAGACCCTGGCGGTGACGGTGCGGGGGATCGCCCTGGGCGAGATCGAGGCCGCAGCCGGCTGGCGCACCATCCTGCGGGAGGCCGGGATCGGCTGCGTCAATGGCGCGGTGGTCGGCGTGGTCATGGGCCTTGTGGCCTTCCTCTGGCACGGCAACCCGTGGCTGGGCCTGATCATGTTCCTGGCCATGGTGGCCAATCTGCTGGTGGCTGGCCTGGTGGGCTCCGGCATCCCCTTGACCCTCAAGGCCTTGCGCCTGGATCCGGCGCTGGGCTCTTCCATTTTCATCACCGCCACCACCGACGTGTGCGGCTTTTCCATCTTCCTGAGCCTGGCCACCATGCTGTTGCCCCTGCTCCACTGAAGGCCTTCCTGGGATGCCTGTGAGCCAGCGGCGCGTCCTCATCGTGACCTTCTCCTTCTCCGGCCAGACCCGGGCCCTGGTGCAAGCCCTGGCTGCGGGCCTGGCGGAGGCCGGGGTCCAGGTGGTGGTGGAGCGGCTGCAGCCCCTGGCCCCGCTGCGCTTTCCCCTGGCCGGCATCGCACCGACGCTGGTGATGATGCTTGCCACCTTCTTCCGGCAGCGGCTGGCCATCGCCCCGCTTTCCTCCCCGGCGGCTGGCGACTTCCAGCTGGTGGTCGTGGCCGGTCCCACCTGGTCCTACAGCCCCAGCGGTCCTGTCCTCTCCTTCCTGGACCGGGATGCGCCGGCCCTGGTCCATGACCGGCCGGTGCTGCCGGTCATCTCCTGCCGGGGCTACTGGCGCACCCATCTGGCCTACCTGCGCCGGCGTCTTGCCGCCTGCGGCGGCCGGGTGGTCAATTTTCTGGTGCTGACCCATCCCTGCGCCGAGCCCTGGCGCACCCTGGGCGTCTTTCTGAAGATCGCCGGCCGGCGGCCGGAACGGCATCCCCTCCTGTCCCGCTTCTATCCCCGGTACGGTCATTCCCGGTCCCAGATCGAGGAGGTGCGGGGCCTGGGCCGCTGTGTCGGTGAGGCCCTGGTCCACGGCGAGGACCTGGCCGCCCTCCGCTTGGGTGTCCGCCCGCACCCGCCTGCCGGCAACGCCCAATAACCGGCCGGTACGTTCGGACGGGTGTCTTCGAGGTGGGCGTCCAGGGGCTTACGCCCTTACGCCCAGGCGCTGGGTCAGTCCGTGCAGCTTGCTCAGGGCGCGCTCCCGGACCGCCTCCAGGCCGGTCGGGTCGATGGCCAGCCAGTCCTGCGCCATGGTGGCGATGATCTTCTGGTAAGCGGGATCGGCGTTGGGGTAGTAGCGCTCGATCTTGTCGGCCAGGAAGAGCACCCGCGCCAGCGGTTGACCGGAAGGCGGCGGCAGCCGGTTGTGGTGCAGGATGGCATCCAGGATCGGCTCCGGCAGGCGGGTGCGGTTCTTGAGGAACACCTGACCCAGGCAGGCGTGGACCACCAGGGTGGGATCGTCGGGGCTGAGGATCCCTTTCTTACGCTCGAGCAGGTCCACCTCCAGGTGGCAGTCGGCAGGGAAGGCCAGGCGCAGGAGGACCTCGCCGACGTCGTGGAGGAGTCCGGTCAGGTAGGCGAAGCCCAGCTCGCCGCCGGGGTCCGGCAGGCGGCGGCCCAGTTCGTCGGCCAGGAGGGCGGTGCCGAGGGCATGCTGCCAGAGCCGCTCCAGGCCGGGGAGCCTGGGGTTGTTGTAGAGACTGTGCGAGACGAGCACGGTCTGGACAATGGAGCGCACCTCGTTGAGCCCCAGCTGGAGGATAGCCTCCCGGCAGCTGGTGACCGGGTGCTGCAGGCCGAAGTACGCGGAGTTGGCCACTGCCAGGATCTTTTCCAGGACCGAGTAGTCGGCGGTGAGGGCCTCGGCGATGGCGGCCAAGGTCTGGTCCTCCTGGATCACCTCCATGATGGCCGTCAGGGCATCGGGCAAGGTGGGCAGGAACTCGGTGCTGTGCAGAATGACCTCCAGCTCCCTTTCCAGGCCCTGGCGGTCCATGCCGGCCAGCCGTCGGTGCAGCTGCTTGGGGTAGGGGATGCGGACCCGGAAGGTGGCGCCGCCGGCCGGATTGGCCAGGCAAACGACGTCCCCGGCATAGTGGTGGAGAATGCGGCGGGTGCTGGACAGGCCGAGCCCGGTGCCCGGGCAGCCGGCGATACCGGTTTCGCCCCGGGGACCTCGCTTGGTGGTGAAGAAGGGCTCGAAAATCTTCTCCCGCAGCTCCTCGGGCACCCCTGGGCCGGTATCGCTGATCTCGACGATGTTGAAATCCTGATCATGGTAGGTGCGGACGATGAGGTTGCGCACCGCCGACTGGTGCATGGCCTCCAGGGCGTTCTTGATCAGGTTGACGAAGATCTGGGACAGGTCGGAATAGAGGCCGACCACCGGCGGCAGGCTGTTGGCCAGGGAGACGGTGTTGGTCATGCCCTCCAGCCGCGCGCCCATGGCCACGATCTTGAGCTCGGTGCGCAACAGCTCGTTGAGATTGATCTCCCGGCGGGAGGTCTCCCGGTCCCGGTAGGTCTTCTGGTTGATGAGATCCACCATGTCCAGGGTCTCGGCGGCCTGGCCCATGATGCGGGCGCCGGATTCCCGGATCTTGGCCAGACAGGCCGCCAGGGGCTCTTGGCCTTTGGCGGTGGCCGGCCAGGCGAGCTCGAATCGGTCAAGCTGCTTGGTCAGAAGCCTGGCAAAGCCGCTGACGACCACCAGCCGGTTCTTGACGTTGTGGATGAGCTCTGAAAACACGTGCTCGGCCTGATCGGCCCGCCGCTTTTCATACTCCAGCACCGCCACCCGCCGCAGGCTCTTTTGCAGCTCCAGCTTTTCGGAAATATCCCGGATGGTGAGCAGGTAGCCGGCCGTCCCGTTCCCGGCCGGGACCCGGTGCACGGAGACCGACACCGGCACCGCCCGCTTGTCCGGCCGGCGCACTGTGCAGTAAAGGATCTTCTTCTGGGGGGCCTTCAGGAAGCTGGCCAGCACATCCTCGGACAGGAGCAGACCGATGTCGGTGCCCAGCAGGTCCGTTGCCGGCTGACCGAACAGCTCCTCCACATGACCGAACAGGGCGCTGATCCGGCCGTCTGGCTGCAGGCGGACCAGAACGTCGTTGAGATCCACCAGCAGATCGGCAAGCTCTTCGAGGGGGAGCGTGCGGTCGGCGTCCACGCCAAGTCCTTGACGGCGAAGGCTAGTATTCGATGCCCTTCCGGGCCGGCAGGCCGCGGGCAAAGGGGTGGCGGATGGCTCGCATCTCGGTGACGAGATCGCAGGCCGCCAGGAGCGCCGGGGTGGCGCCGCGGCCCGTGATGACAAGGTGCAGCCTGCGGGGGCGGCAGCGGATCCCGTCCAGGATCTGGACCTCGCTGACAAACTCCAGGGCGATGAGGTGGGTCAGCTCGTCGAGGATCAAGAGGTCGAAACGGTCCTCGGCCATCTGGCGGCAGGCCATCTCCCAGCCAGCCATGGCGGCTTGCCGGTGGATCGCCAGGTCTGGTCCCTGCCAGGTGAAGCCGGCACCGCACCGCTGCAGCGTGATCCCCGGGATCGCGGCACAGGCCTTCTCCTCGCCGGTGGGCCAAGGCCCTTTAAGGAACTGGACGATGGAAACTGCCAAGCCCTGGCCCGCCGCGCGGAGAGCCTGGCCGAAGGCCGCGGTGGTCTTGCCCTTGCCGTCGCCGGTGAAGAGGATGGTCAGGCCGGCGTCTTCCGTGGCCTGGGTTGGGGGTGTCAAAGACAGACCTCGTCAGGGGCCGGCGGATTCCGGCTCCAGGACGGCCACCCGGTTCACTATGGAGAGGATCATCTCCCGCAGGCTCTCCGGGGGGTCGATGAACTGCACCCCCATGCCTGGCTCGGAGATGGCGCCATTGGCATTGATCCAGGCCACCTTGGCAGCCACCGCCACCTCGTGCAGCTCGCCGATGGAGAACACCAGCTGCAGATAGGTGCCCACCGGCAGCGGCCGATCCGTGCACACAAACATCCCGTCCGCCGAGATGTTGGCGCTGTATGAGATCAGGAAGTTGCCGGCATGGACGCAATCCACCGGGAAGCGGGCCGGCACCCGGCGTCGCTCCCGGCGGTCCTTCGCTTGCAGGGGCATGGATCGCTCGGCACCTCGAATGAAGGCTTGGGGCTGCGGTTCTTCACCCAGTAGACCCAGTAGAGCTGCAAGCCCCCTTGAAGTCAAGGGGTTTGTCGGCCTGGGTCAGCCCAAGGGCATTAGGCCTGGCGGTTCGCCACCAGGCGGGCGAAGTGCTCGAAGGAGCGGTCAAAGGTCCCTTCCGCTTGGGCGGGGAAGCAGCAGCCGGGCAGCTGCCGCTGGCGCAGATGGTAGCGCAGGCATTCACAGCACAGGCCTTTCCTGGGGCAGGGGTCGTAGGTGCAGTTGCAGCGGGTCAGGTTACGCTCCTTGTTGCACTCCATGGGATCTGGCCTCTCACGAGCCTCGCCGGCGTACCGGCAGCTGAATGGTGAAGGTGGTGCCCCGTCCCTCCTCGCTTTCCACCGCGATCATGCCCCGGTGGGCCTGGATGGTCTTGAGGGCAAAGGTCAGGCCCAGGCCAGGGCCATAGACCTTGGAGGTGACGAAGGGGTCGTAGATGTTCTTGATCCGGTCCTTGGCAATGCCGCAGCCGGTGTCGGCGATGACCAGCTCGCAGGCCTCGTCCCGCAGCCGGGTGGTCAGGGTGAGCCGGCCGCCGCCCTCGGACATGGCCTCGATGGCATTCTCGATCATGTTGGCGATCGCCCGCTCCAGGTTCTGGCGGTCAGCGGGGATGGCGGGCAGGTCCGGCGCCAGCTCGGTGACCACCTGGAGGTTGGCCGCGGCAGCCGCCACCCGAAAGCCGTCCAGGGCGGCCAGCAGCACGTCGTTCACCGCCACCGGCTCGAAGAAGGTCAGGGAGGCGGTCTTGTAGGCCACCAAGTCACTGACCATCCGCTCCAGGCGGTCCACATCCCGGAGGATGATCTCGAGATAGCGGCGGTTGGGGTCCTCCGGCGCCAGGTTCCGGTACAGGCGGCGAGCAAAGCCACCGATGGACACCAGGGGATTCCGCACCTCGTGGGCCACCTCGTTGATCATCCCCTCCACCGCCTCCAGCTTCTCCTCGGCGGCCAGCTGCTCGCTGGCCGCTTTCTTGGCCAGCAGGGATTTCACCCGTACCGCCAGCTCCTTGAAATCGAAGGGCTTGGTCAGGTAGTCATCGGCGCCGATGGTGAGGCCCTTGACCTTGTTCGGGACGCCCCGTTGGGCGGTGAGCATGAGGATGGGGGTGTAACGGGTGCGCGGATCGGCCTTCAACAGCCGGCAGACCTCGAAGCCGTCCAGCTTGGGCATCCGGACGTCGAGGATGACGCAGTCCGGCAGGGCCTCCCGGGCCTGATCCAGGGCCGACTCGCCGTCGACGGCGGTCAGGGTCCGGTAGCCTTCGGCCCGGAAGCGCTTGACCAGGAGCTCGACAGTGTCCGGATGGTCATCGGCGATGAGGATGACAGCAGGGCGGTCCATGGAGCTTCAGGCTGACCGTTCGGCCAGGAAGGCGGCCACCTGGCCGGGGAGATCGCGAACGTTGATCGGCTTGGTGATGTAGCCGTCACAGCCGGCCGCCAGGGCCTTTTCCCGGTCGCCTTTCATGGCATGGGCGGTGAGGGCTACCACCGGGATGGCGGCGAGAGCCGGGTCCTGCTTCAGCCGCACAGTGACCTCGTAGCCGTTGAGCTTGGGAATCGAGATGTCCATGAGGATGAGCTGCGGCCTGATCTGGGCCACCTGCATCAGGGCCTCTTCGCCGTCAACGGCCTCCACCACGGTGTGGCCGCACCGGCGCAAGACCTTGGTGACCAGCTCCCGGCTGTCGGGGTTGTCTTCCACCACCAGGATGGTGGCTGGATGCTCTGGCGCTTGTGTCATGGCTTTCCTCCCTCCGCCGTTCCCTGCCAGCGGTCGATCACGGTCTTGAGCTCCGCCATCAGGGCCTCGGGGCTGAAGCGGCCCTGGTGGAGGATCGCCTGGATACGGCCATTGAGATGGGCCAGCTCTTCTGGCGACACCTCCCGGCGGGTGACCAGAATGAGCGGCAGGTCTCTGAGCGCCGGGTCGGCCCGCAACCGGCCCAGGAAGAGGTCGAGCTCGGGGTCGGCCAGAAAGGGGTTCATGACCACCAGGTCAGGCCGGCGGCTGTCGACAGCGGCGATGGCAGCCCGGCCGGTGGCAGCGCTGGCCGTTTCGTGGCCAGCGCTGGCCAGCACCTCCAGCAGCCGCTCCACCGTAGCCGCATCGTCATCCACCACCAGGACCGAGCGGATACGGTCGAGGCGGGCCACCTGGCCCAGCCGGTGCAAGAGGAGCGCCCGGTCCACCGGCTTCACCAGGTACTCGGCGGCGCCCAGGCTGAAGCCGTGCTTCTTTTCGTCCACCACCGAGACGATGATCACCGGAATATCCTGGGTGTCCGGGGAGGCCTTCAGAAGCTGGAGGATCTGCCAGCCGTCCGCCCCGGGCATCATGATGTCCAGGGTGATGGCGACCGGCCGCAGCTGCCGGGCATGCTGGAGGACCCCCTGGCCCCCCAGAAGACCCACCACCTCGTAGTCGGGGGCCAGATACTTGCGGATGAGGTCGATGACCTCCGGGTTGTCGTCCACGGCCAGGACCACGGGCCGGTCCAGGTGGCAGACGGAAGGCGGGCTGGTGGCCACGACCTGATTCTCCAGGATCAGCCGCTCGATGATCTCACACCCCTTGCAGAAATCAAGCTTTTCCGGATAGGCGGCGAGCTTGGTGCCCCGGCAGTGGGTGCCGTGGATGAGCCAGCAGCGGTGCTCGTCGCTGCCATAGGCCGGGCAGCTGGTCTGGCCGCAGTGCAGGTACTCCCAGCAGCGGATCGGCCGGCCGGCGTACGCGGGCTCGGCCAGGAAGGTGGCGGCATCCTTGTCGAAGAGGTCGGCCAGGCCCTGGGCCATGGCCTCCTCGACGATGGGCTGGGCGGGGGTGGCCAGGATCTCGGGATCGGTGGGCACCGTGAAAGCAAAGCGGCTGCCGCGGCCGGGCTGACTTTCGGCCCAGATCACCCCCTTGTGCAGGACGACTAGGCCGCGGGCAATGGACAGCCCCAGGCCCGTGCCTTCATATTGGCGGATCATGGACATGTCGATCTGGCTGAACTTGTCGAAGAGCTTGTCCATGTCCTCTTCCCGGATGCCGATGCCGGTATCGGCCACCGCAATCTCCAGGAAACGGGGGGGAAGGCCGGGCGGCGTCCCCCGGGCGGACGGCCGGGCGGTCAGCGTGATGCCGCCTTGCTCCGTGAACTTGACGGCGTTGGACAGCAGGTTGATGACCACCTGCCGGATCTTGTCCTCGTCCACGAAGATTGGCGGCAAGGGCGAGCTGAGGTCCAGGGTCAGGGTCAGGCCTTTCTTTTCGATGAGGGGCTCGAAGGTGACCAGCACCCCGTTGAGGAGATCCCGGACATGGGTCGGCCGGGGGTCGAGCTCGATCTTGCCGGATTCGATCTTGGACATGTCCAGGATGTCGTTGATGAGCTGCAGGAGGTGGCGAGCGTTGTTGGCCACCTTCTCCAGGCTGTTGCGCTGCTCGCCGTTGACCGCACCGTCCACCTCGTCCAGGAGGAGGTCGGTGTAGCCGATGATGGAGTTCATGGGGGTGCGCAGCTCGTGGGACATGTTGGCCAGAAAGGAGGACTTGAGCCGGTCCAGCTCCCGGAGCTCCCGGTTGGCCCGCTCCAGCAGCAGGGTCTTCTCCCGGAGCAGCACGGTGCGGCGGCCGACCTCGGTCTCCAGCTCTCGGGAAAAGGAGGAGATCCGCTCGCACATCCGCTCCACATTGTCCAGCATGGTGTTGGTGTGACCGGCGATGGCATCCATGGCGTCGTCCTTGCCCAGCACCTCGGCCCGGACCGCCAGGTCCCCTTGGGCGGCTCGGGCCAGGATCGCCAGGAGGTTCTCGCTCCGGCTTTCCAGGTAGCGCCGCTGCTCCTCCTCCCGGCCTGCCGCCTCCTGAACGTAGCGCAGATGCTCCGCCTCCAGGACTGGCGTCAGGTCGCGGGCGATCTCCACGCCACCGATCAGGCGGCCCTGGCCGTCCCGCAACGGGCTGGCCGAGGCCATCATCGGCGTGCGGCGGCCGGCGCGATCCGTGACCATCACCCGCACCCCGGTCACCGATTCCCCGCGAGCGAAGGCCTGCTGAATGGGACAGTCGCCATCGCAGATGTCGCTGGCGAAGACATCCCGGCAGGTCATGCGGCCTTCCACCTCCTGCCGCGAATAGCCGGTGAGTCGGGCCGCGGCTTCATTCATATAGGTGATGGTCATGCCGGTATCCACCGTGAAGAGGGGGTCGGCAATGGCCCCTTTGAGGCTTTCCACCAGCTCGATCCGCTCCCGGATGCCCCGGACCATGGCGTTGAAGGCCTCGGCGAGCACCCCGATGGAATCGTGGCTGCGCACCTGCACCGAGACGTCGAGATCGCCGGTCGCCAGCTGGGCGGCCTTGACCGCCAGCTCGCTGACCGGCCGGGTCACCAGGTGGGCCAGGAGGAGGTGGATGACGGCAATGATCGCGGCGATACCCAGGAGGCTGATGGCAACGGTGCGGCTGCCCAGGGAGGCGATGGCCGCATAGGTCTCGTCGGTGCGCTGGCGCACCAGCATACCGCCCAAGGTCTGGCGGGAGGTGCCGTGGCAATGGTGGCACGGCTCCGAGTTGGGGATGCCCTGGATGTTGACCAGAAACCGGCGGCCGTCCACCACTTCTTCGAAGCAGTCCTGGGCCGGGGGCGGGCCGTCGGCCAGCACGGCGGTCAGGGCGGCCAGGGCCCTCGGGTGGCGGGCAAAGACCGAGGCCGGCTGGCCGAGCAGCAGCTTGTCTGTGGAAAAGATGATGGTGGATTCGAAATCGCAGATGGCGATCTCGGTGTCGGCCAGGGCGGCGTCCAGATCGAGAAGCTGCCGCTCCACCGAGGGGCTGTCCCCCACCCCCATGGGATGGCGGATGCCGGCATAGGCCATGAAGGTGACCTGGCGGCCGAAGGAGGTAAGCCGCTCCCGCATCTGGGCCCGCTGGCTGGCCAAAGCCAGCCAGATCACCCCGGCCATCACCAGGGCCACCCCGGCGGTGACCGCCAGGGCGATCTTCAGCCGCAGCCGGCGGTTGATCACTGCGAGCGGGTTGTGCATCTCGTGTGCCCCTCCCCGGATCATCTGGCTGGATGCGACAGGTCGGCAGCGGCAAGCGCGAGGGGGCCGGGCTGTCAGGAAGGAGCAGGCCCTGGCCGTGGCAAGAGGCCGAGTGGACAGGTCCGGTCGGCCCCGAGGACCGGTGGGCGCCGGAATGCCGCGCCGCAGCGCCGGGAGTCGGATCGATACCAGGCTATAGCGGCACCGGGGGGGTGTCAAACGAAAAAGCGGTGGCAGGCCGCCGCGGCAGCCATGTTGGCACGGGCGGCCTGATGGTGTAAGGTGACCTCTGGTGAAGGTGGGGCGCCGGAGCGCTGCTCGCCCGTCAGGACCGCGCCCGTGGCCCGGGCGAGCACGGTCATGCCGCCCGGCCTGTTCCCAGGGATCACCGCCCCGGTCGCCTCTCCGAGCTCCCCTGCATCCATGAGCCATCACATTGTCCAGGTCGATGATCTGGCCTTCCGCTATCCCGACGGCACCCAGGCCCTGGCCGGCGTTTCCTTCCGGATCACCCATGGCGAGGCGGTGGCGATCATTGGCGCCAACGGCGCCGGCAAGTCCACCCTGCTCCTGCACCTCAACGGCGCCCTCACCCCCCAGGAGGGCCGGGTGCGCATCGGCGACTACCCCCTGACCGCCGCGACGCTGCCGGCCATCCGCCGCACGGTGGGCATGGTCTTCCAGGATCCGGATGATCAGCTGTTCATGCCCACGGTACGGGAGGACATCGCCTTCGGCCCCCTCAATCTGGGCCTGCCCGCTGCCGAGGTGGAGGAGGCGGTGGACCGGGCCCTGGCCACCGTGGGGGCCGTCCACGTCCGGGACCGCGCACCCTACCGGCTGTCCGGCGGCGAGAAACGGGCGGTGGCCATTGCCACTGTGCTGGCCATGACGCCATCCATCCTGGTCATGGACGAGCCCAGCGCCAATCTTGATCCCCAGGCCCGGCGCCGTCTGATTCGGCTTCTGGCCGGCTTCGACCACACCCGCATCATTGCCACCCACGATCTCGATCTGGCCCTGGAGCTGTGCAACCGGACCCTGGTCCTGGCTGGCGGCCGCCTCCTCGCCGACGGCCCGACCCGGAGCATCTTTCAGGATGCCAGCCTGCTGGCGGCCGGTCATCTGGAGCCGCCCTTGAGCCTCATGGGCTGCCCGGTCTGTGGCCGGGGTGCCCGGGAGAAATCATGACCACCATCCTGGCGCCGTGCCCCCGTTGCGGCACCACCAACCGGATCCCGGCCGTCAAGCAGCACCTGTCGCCCCGCTGCGGCCGCTGCCACACCGGCCTCGATCTGCGCAGCCAGGCGGTGCCGGTGCCCCTGGACGACAGCGACTTCGCGGCCTTTGTGGCGGCCGCCCCGTTGCCGGTGCTGGTGGAGCTCTACTCGCCCACCTGCGGCCCCTGCCACACCCTGGCCCCCGTGATCGCCGTCCTGGCCCGCCGCTATTTCGGCCGGCTCATCGTCGCCAAGGTGGATGTCAGCCGCGCGAGGGCCACCGCAGCCCGATTCGATGTCCGGGGGGTGCCGACCCTGGTCTTCCTGGCTGGCGGCCGGGTGGTCGACGAGGTGGCCGGGGCCGTGTCCGAGGCGGCTCTGGCCGACTGGGTCGAGCGCCAGCTGGCCCGCCGCTGAGCTGGCCTGCATCTTCTCCCTTGCTGGGATCTTGACCATGCTTCTTGTTGCCGTCATCCTTCTCGCCTACCTGGCAGGCGCCATCCCCACTGGCCTTCTGGTGGCCCGGGCCGCAGGTGTCGATATCCGGCACCAGGGCAGTGGCAACATCGGCGCCACCAACGTCACCCGCGCCCTGGGAAGAGCCTCCGGCCTTGTCACCCTGGCCGGCGATATCGTGAAGGCCGTGCTGCCGATGCTGGTGGCCGGCTGGCTGGCAGAGGCCGATCAGCGGCAGCTGTGGCTGGCGGCAGCCGGCGGTGCCGCCTTTCTGGGGCATTGCTACCCGGTCTATCTCGGCTTCAAGGGGGGCAAGGGGGTGGCCACTGCCCTGGGGGTGTTCCTGGTGCTGGCCCCCCTGGCGGTCCTGGCCGAGGTGGCCCTTTTTGCGGTGGTGG
The DNA here is from genome assembly GCA_040755095.1 of Thermodesulfobacteriota bacterium. Taxonomy (NCBI): domain Bacteria; kingdom Pseudomonadati; phylum Thermodesulfobacteriota; species Thermodesulfobacteriota bacterium. Next base: position 6,508 of record JBFMBH010000031.1, on the reverse strand, counting down.
TCTGGCGGACCGGCTTTGTTTCCGCCGGCTCTTTGGCGGCCGCGGGGCTGTTGCCGATCCTCACCTGGCTCGATCAGGGGTCGGTGCTGGTCAGTGGCCTGGCGATCCTGGTGGCGGCCGTGGTGGTGGCCAAGCACCGGGACAACATCCGCCGCCTGTGGCGGGGCGAGGAGAAGCCCTGGCGGGGGGAGGGGCGCTCGGCTGCAGCCGGTATGGAGAAGAAAGGGTGAAGGACGTCGACTGGCGCCAGCTGGAGGCGGCCCGCCAGCTGCTCGGGCTGGGGGAGCGGGCCAGCCTGGCGGAGATCCGGCAGGCCTATCGGAGCCGCTCCAAGGCCTGCCACCCGGACCTGGCGCCGCCGGACCAGGCCGCCGCAGCCCATGAGCGGATGCAGGCCCTGACCGCGGCCTACGACACCTTGCGGCGCTACTGCGCCGACTACCGTTTCCGGCTGGTGCCGGCCGCCGGCGAGACGATGAGCGACGAGGACTGGTGGCTGGACCGCTTCGGCCAGGACCCGGTGTGGGGCCGGCCCGGGGGCGACCCGCCTTAAGGCTGGAAGAAGGCGGTGTCCGTGGTGATGGTGGCCTGGGCCTTGAGGCTGGCCAGCCAGGCCACCAGGAGCTCCTGCCGCCGCTCCTGCAGCAGCTCAGCCTCCAGGGCCTGGGCCCGGTCGGCCAGCACGGTGCGGTCCGGCTCCCGCCGCTCCAGGAGGCGGTAGGCCACAAAGCTGGCCCCCTGCTCCGCCACTTCGGCGGGCAGAGGCTTGGCCGGGGTGAGGGCAAGGGCGGCGCTGTGCGCCGCGACGGGCAAGCCCTTGGCGCCGGCCGGGTTGGCCTTGGAGAAGAATTCGGTCTGGCCGACCTCGGCACCCGCCTCGCCGGCGGCAGCCGCGAAATCTGCCCCCTCCCCCAGCCGGGCCAGGAGGGCGGTGGCTGCCTCCCGGGCCAGGTCCTTGGCCCGCTCCGCCCGGAAATCCTTCTCCGCCCGCTCCCGCACCGCCTCCAGGGGCGGGGTCCTGGGCTCCTGCACCTCGTCGGCCAGGATCACCACCCAGCCCTGGCCGGTCTCGACCAGGGAGCTGAGCTCCCCTTTCTTGAGGTTGAAAGCAGCGGTGAGAAAGGCGGGGTCGGCAGCGATGCCCGGGGCTGGCTGTTGGCGCGAGAAGAGCTCGGTGTGGGTGACGGCAAGGCCGTGGGCGGAGGCGTAGGCCTCCAGACCGCCGGCCAGGACGATGCCTTCGTAGGCCTCGGTGGCCTTCTTGAGGGCGATGTTGCGGCCCTGGCGATCCTGGATCGTCATGCGGATCTCTTCCCGCACCTCGTCCAGCTCCCGGGTGCGGGCCGGCTGGATCGCCTCCAGCTTGATGATGTGCAGGCCAAAGGGGCTTTCGACGATGGGCGCGATCTCCCCGGGCTGCATGGCAAAGACCGCGCTTTCGAACGCCGGCACCATGCGGCCGCGACCGAAGAGGCCCAGGTCGCCTCCCCGGGACGCCGAGCTGTCCTCGGAGTACTGTTTGGCCAGCTCGGCGAAGTCCTTGCCCGCCTTGGCCAGGGCCAGCACCTGCTCGGCCTGGCGTCTGGTGGCCGCCTTCTTCTCCTGGTCGTCGGCCTGGCCGCTCCGGAAGAGGATGTGCCGGGCCCGGCGCTCTTCCTCCAGGCTGTAACGGTCTCGATTGGCCTGGTACTCGGCCGCGATCTCCTCGTCGCTCACCGCCACCGTCTGGGCCGCCTCGCTGCGGGAAAAGGCGAGGTAGCTCGCCTGCATCTCCGGCTGGCTGCGGTAGCGCTCCTGGCTGGCCGCAAAGAAGGCACCCAGCTCCTCCTCGGTCACCGTGACCCGCTCCCGGAAGGTATCGGCCTTGAAGGTGGCGTAGGCCACCTGGACTTCGGCGTTCCTGGCCGACAGCTCCTCGTCCAGAAGCCGGGGGGGCACCGCAGCAAACCGGCCCACCGCATCCACCATCTTCTTGACAAAGAGATCCTGGCGCAATCCTGCCTCAAAGGCCGCTGTGCCCACCCGGGAGCTCTTGGTCAGCTCCTTGTACCACTCGGGATCGAAGACGCCGTCCTTCTGGAAGGCCTCCATGCCCTGGATGGCGCGCCGCAGCTCGTCCCGGGAGACCAGGACCTCGGTGGCCAGGCCGGCTTGGCGCAGAAGCAGCCGATCCACCAGCCGGTTCAGCACCTGGTCCCGCAGGTTCAAGGTGGACAGGAGCTGTTCCGGGACCTGGCCGCCGAACTGGTCCCGGAGCTGGTTCATGGTCTGGTTGTATGCCTCCTGGTAGTCCTGGGCGGTGATGGCCGCACCGTCCACGGTGGCGATCGCCCGGCCGGCGCCACCCTGCCGGCCGATACCGGAGCCCCAGAAGATGAAGACCAGGGCGATGATCACCACCGTGGCCTGAATGTACGGGGACTGGGCCTTTCTGCGCAGGAAATCCATCATGGCAAGAGCACTCCGAGGAGGGGTCCATCGGCCAGAGTGACCGGGAAAGAAGACGAAAATTACGCCCTGCGCTGCGCGGCGTCAACGGTTTTGACCAGAGGGCGGGGCTTCAATTGCCGGGAGAGCTCGTGCTACACTGGGGAGAGGTGGTCGTGACCTTGGCAGGAAAAGCCGAAATGCCGGTTTGTGATGCTCAATCCCCGGAGGGATGTTCATGGGACTGCGAGACATGCGGATTCGAGTCAAGATCCTGGCCAACACGGGCGTCGTGTTGAGCCTTTTGGTGGCCTCGGTGGCGCTGGGCTATGTTGGCATGGAGATGGTCCGGGATCGATACCAGGAGATGCTGGACGTCACCGTGGCCATTGGCGAGCTGGCCCGGGAGATCGAAAGCCACATGCAGCAAAGTCTGCACGCCGAAAAGGATTTCCTCCTGGCCCTGGACCTGGCTGAAGCGGCCAGGGTCGAGGAAAGTGTGGTCGAGGCCAAGACCCGAGCCGCCGCCATGGAGGAGCTGGCCGGCCGGTCCGGTCTGACCGAGATCGCCCGGGCGGCAAGCCAGGTGCAGGAGCTGACCAGCCGGTATCTGGCTGCTTTCCGCAAGGTGACCCAGTCGTGGGAGGCCAGGGGACTTACCCCGGAGACCGGACTGCAAGGCCGATTCCGGGATGCGGCTCGCCGGCTGGAGGGTCAGATGCTCGACCACAGCGTAGATGATCTGGCGATCGGCCTGCTCGAAGCGCGCCGTTCCGAGCAGACGTTTGCCCGCAGCCGCGACGAGGGGCAGGCCCAGCGGTGGCGGGAGGCGATGGCCGATTTCCGAGGCCGTCTGGAGCAAAGCAGCACCAGTGCCGAGATCAAGAAGGAGCTGAGCACCGCTGTCGCCGCCTACGAGGCGGCAGCCAGGGCCTGTCTGGCGGCCGATGATGGCGGCTGCAAAGCGTTGCCGGCAGCCGCCCAGGGCGTGGAGAAGGCCATGGACGACGTCCACGTGCCGGACTGCAAACCCCTGGCCCTGGCGATTCGCGTGCATGAGAAGGACTACCTGCTGCGCCAGGAGCCAAAGGACGTGGCCGCCACCCACCAGGCGGTCCAGGCCCTGGCTGAGGCCTTCCGCAGGGCCGGTGTGGCCCAGGAGCATGTGCGGGATGTGGAATCGGTGCTCGGGGAGTACCAGGAGGCCTTTGACGGCCTGGTGGCCGAGGACGGTCGCATCGCCCGGGGCATTGAGGAGCTGGAGGCGGCCGCCCACCAGATCGAAGAGCTGGTGGCCGGGGTGGTGGCCAAGGCGGATGTCCAGGAGCACGAGCAGGCGGCGGCGGTGGTCCGTGACAGCGACCGCCTCAAGGCCGTGGTCATGGGCCTGGGCTTCCTGGCCCTGGCCGCCGGCGTCGCCTTGTCCCTGATCATGGCCCGGGCCATCGCCAATCCACTCCTGGCGATGATCGACAAGATCAAGGTGGTGGCGGCAGGGGATCTCAGCCTGCGGCTGGCCATCACCGCCAGGGACGAGACCGGCGATCTGGGCCGCTCCCTCGATGGCATGCTGGAGGTCCTGGAGGAGCGGGCCCGGGTGGCCAAGCTCATCGCGGCCGGTGATCTCGGTCAGACCGTGGTGGCCCGTTCGGAGAAGGACCTCCTGGGCGTCGCCTTCCAGGAGATGGTGGCCGGCCTCCGGGAGCGGGCGGCCGTCGCCGAGCGCATCGCCGCTGGCGACCTTACCTGCCGGGTGCAGCCGGTGTCCGAGCGGGACGCCTTCGGCAACGCCCTGCAGGCGATGCTGGCCGCCCTGCAGGGGATCATGGCCGATGTGCAGGCTGCCGCCGAGCAGGTGGCCACCGGAGCCGGCGAGCTGGCGGCCACCTCCCAGAGCCTTTCTCAGGGCGCCAGCGAGCAGGCGGCCAGCGCCGAAGAGATCTCCTCGGCCATGGAGGAGATGAGCGCCACCGTGTCCCAGAGCGCGGACAACGCCCGCCAAACGGCGACCATCGCCCGCAAGGCGGCTGTGGACGCCGAGGACGGCGGGAAGGCGGTGGCGCAGGCCGAGGAGGCCATGCACACCATCGCCGGCAAGATCGAGATCGTGGAGGAGATCGCCCGCCAGACCAACCTGCTGGCCTTGAACGCGGCCATCGAGGCGGCCCGGGCCGGCGAGCACGGCAAGGGCTTCGCGGTGGTGGCCTCGGAGGTGCGCAAGCTGGCCGAGCGCAGCCAGGTGGCGGCCCAGGAGATCAAAGGCCTGGCCGCTTCCAGCGTCCAGGTGGCGGGCACGGCTGGCCGGCTTATCCGGGACATGGTGCCCCAGATCAGGAAGACCTCGGATCTGGTGGAGGAGATCGATGCCTCGGCTGCCGAGCAGGCCAACAGCACCCGGGAGATCTCCCGGGCCGTGGAGCAGCTCGACCAGGTCATCCAGCAGAACAGCGCCTCTTCCGAAGAGGTCGCCTCCACCAGCGAGGAGCTCTCCGCCCAGGCCTCCCACCTTCTGGCTGCCATTGCCTTCTTCCGGCTGCAGCCGGCCGAGGACAAAGGGCGCCGCTCCCGGACCGGCCGGATCCCGGCCAAGGCCCTGCCAGGCCGGGCACCGCATCCCCGTGCCGGCCGCCCGCAGGGGGGGGCGGGGCCTGAGCTGGTCCTGGAGGAGGGCGAGGAGACCTTCGAGGAGAGCGGCCGGGAGGCCATCTGAGGCAGGCGCTCGATGCCGGCGATGACCCGCTGCAGGCACTGACCGGAGACACGTGGCCATGGCGGATCAGGACAGCGCACCCTTGGACATCTCCGCCCAGGTCCTGCAGGTGGCCCGGCGCAGCAACGTGCTGGTCCGCTCCTTCGGCAGCCTGGACGCCGACACCCGTCAGCTTTTTGCCCAGGAGCGCCGGCGGGCCATCCTCCTTGTCCATTCCCATTACTACGAGCGGGAGATCAATCCGGTCCCGCCCCACCGGCTGGACATCTTCGATGCCAGCCTCTGCCGCCTGGTGCACAAGGGGCAGGGGGTGCTGGTGGCGCTGCCGGTGGGCGCGGTGCGCTACGTCCTCCAGTGTGTGGTGGAGGAGGTGTTCATGGACCGCTTCCGGCTGCGCAGCCGGGATCCCCGCCGCTATCGCCGCGTGCGGCCGGCCGGCGATCCGGCGGTCCGGCTGTACCAGGTGCCGGAGGTCTTCTCGTTCATGGTGGAGCGCAAGACCCTGGCTGTCCGGCGCACCGTCCAGGCGGAGGCCGATTCCCTGACCGTGCGGGACGAGGCCTTGGAGCGGAGCAGTCAGGGGCCGGCGCCCCTGGGCGACCGTCTCTTCTCCCTGCCGTTGGGGATCGGCTCGGTGAAGGACCTGTCTTTGGGCGGCGCCCTGGTGCAGGTCGCGGCCGAGCTGGGCGAGGATCTGTCCGACCGGCTGATGCTGGCTGATCTGCACCTGCCGGGGCCCAGCGCCGGATTCCTGGCGGCGCAGGTCCTGGCGGTGGTGCGGGTGGTGGAGCCAGCCTCCCCGGGCACCCGGCTCCACCTCATGTTCCTGGAGCCGCTGCCGCCAACAGCGGAGGGCTTCCTGGCCCCGGCCGATCCGCCGGACGCCTGAGAGACCGTCGGCGCCCAGCGGATCGGCTTCATCTCTCCCTTACGTCCCTGGCCAACGCCACGAGATGCCGGCTTGGCACGTACGGGTCGGGCTCCAGCGCCCTGGTCATGGTCACGCCTCGTCCACCCAGAAAGAGTGGCGCGCCCTCTCTGTCAGACTCTTCTGCATGCCTGACCGCCGTTCCCAGTAGGACTGCCCGATTTGCCTGGGAGACACCGCAGCCGCCCCGTTCCGGACTCGCCGCGACCATTGTGGTGGACGGGCGTCCCCCCCGGGCAGGCCGACCCTCCACCACCAGGCACCCAAAGGCCACCATTCTGGACCACTACTCATCGTCGCATCGCGCCACACGATGCTGCCAGCCGGACACCATCCCTCACCGTCCTACCACTATTTTCAGTGCGCATAGCCACTGGCGCGGGCGGCCTGGCCCATGTCCCGATGCATTGCGGCAGTAAGGCGGTGGCGAGAGGGCGACCAGA